>NZ_JBNFMU010000176.1:0-74959 GCF_049942315.1 Pseudomonas wayambapalatensis | reverse complement strand
GAGAGCTTCCTCCTTCCGGACCACGAAGACTTCCTCGACCATGGAGACGGGTGCGGGCGGACAACTGGGGGCCTCGACCTACACCCCGCGCGTTTTCCCAGGGCACTTGTCACGGCTGTCGGGCACGCCATCGCCATCTTCGTCACCGTCGCCATGGGCCCAGCAGTAGCCCGCCGCCAGGCCACCGCCGAGCAACGCGCCCCAGCCGGCCCAACTGGAGCTTTCGATGGCGCCCAGGGCTGCGCCTCCCACGCCCCCGACGGCAGCACACTTCGGCCAGTCGGTTTTTTGCAAACCTGCACAACCAGTCAACACACTGGTGAGCAGAACCAGGGGTATCGCTGTGCGTACTATGCTCATTTTCGTTGCTTCTCCTAGGGGGATCGGTGCAAAACCGATGCTCTGGGAGTAAAGACCGCCTATTCCCTCTCTGCCAGCAATAAGCCACGACGCGACGCCGCGCCTCTTTGCCGCCAGGGCTGGGACCGCTAGTCTTGAGCGACCTGAACGAGGATTGGCAATGACCGACGGTTTCTCCCAGCGTACCCCCCAACAGGCCCTGGCGGCCCTTCTCGAGCGCTTCGCTCCCGCGCGCCTGCTATTGGTCGGCACGCGTTTCCCGGCCCTGGAGGCCTTCGCCGCAGCCCACCCGGCGGTAGTGCTGTCAGAGGCGCGGCCAGGCCCGCTGCCTGCCGACCTGGCAGCGCAACGTTTCGACCTCGCGGTGCTGGTTGACTGCCTCGAGCACTTGCCCAAGCGCAGTGGGCTGGAACTGCTCGGCGGCATTCGCAATCTGAATGCCAGCAGGGTCGCGGTACTGGCCGACCTGTCCGCCTGTGGCTGGCAGGACACCGATTTCTTCGCCCTGGCGCTGTCGGCCAGCGAGAAATTCCGTCGCGACGAACAGGTGCTGAGCCTGTTCACCTATGATCTACATGACTACAAGCAGGTCCCGGACTGGCTCAATGCCAAGTTCTGGGCGAATCCGCAAAACTTTGGCAAGTACTGGTGGTGATTTCATGAGTGTCTCGGTCTGCCCCTGCGGCAGCGGCAATCTTCTCGACGCATGCTGCGGGCACTACCATGCCGGCACCCCGGCACCGGATGCCCAGGCACTGATGCGCTCGCGCTACAGCGCCTATGTGCTGGGGCTGGTGGATTACCTGGTAGCTACCACGCTTCCCGCCCAGCAGGCCGGGCTGGACCGTGCCGGCATTGCCGCCTGGAGTGCACAGAGCACCTGGCTGGGGTTGGAGGTGGAAAGCGCACAGGTCCTGGGCGGGCAGCCGGAGCATGCGTTCGTCACCTTCACCGCACGCTGGCACGACCAGCAGGGCGACCACCAGCACCGCGAGCGCTCGGCGTTCGTACAGAATGGCGGGCGCTGGTACTTCATCGACCCGACCGTCGAGCTCAAGGCCGGACGCAACGACCCCTGCCCCTGTGCCAGCGGGCAGAAATTCAAGAAATGCTGCGCCAGCTACCTCGGTAATCAATGATGAATGCCCTGGCCCGCCTGCTCCTGCTCGGCCTCACCCTGGCCTTGCTGGGGGGCTGTGCGGGATGGGGCGGCAACCACTGGCGCGAGCCCGAGGTGCACCTGGTCAGGGTGGAAACCGTCAAGGCGCGCCTGCACCAGCAGGAGTTCGTCCTGCACCTGCGCATCGACAACCCCAACGACAGCCGCCTGTTCATCCGCAGCCTGTCGTACGCAATCCGGCTCAACGACCTGCTGCTGGTGCAGGACGAGACCAGTATCTGGCGCAGTGTCGGCGGCCATGCCCGGCGTACCTTCAAGATCACCGCGCGCACCAACCTGTGGCAGCACCTCAAGCCCCTCGCCAAGCTGCTGAAAAGCGGCGATCCGCTGCACTACACCCTGCAAGGCGAACTCAATACCGGCCTGATCAGTCAACGGGACCTGCACTTGTCGCGCAGTGGTGAGATAATCCCCGGCGATTTTCAACCGGAGTAACCCGCAATGACCCAGCAACCCCATGTCCATGGCCCCGACTGCAACCACGGTCACGATCATCACCATGATCATGAGCACGGCCATGTGCACGGCCCGCACTGCAACCACGGCCACCAGGAACCGGTGCGCAACGCCCTGAAGGACGTCGGACGCAACGATCCATGCCCATGCGGCAGCGAGAAGAAATTCAAGAAGTGCCACGGCGCGTAACGCGGCTCCGGGTGGCGCTGCGTTTGCCGCTTGCAGCCCGACGCGCGCCGCCCTACCTTTAGCGCCTTTCCGACCCCGCCACGCCGCCCAGGAGCCCTCGTCATGGCCGCCCCCGTGTTTCCTCCCTTCCGCCCTCGGTTCGGCACCAGCGCCGTGCTGCTCGGCATGCTCGGGCTTGCCGGCTGCCAGATGGGCGGCTACCAGGACAGCGTGCCACCGACCACCGGCGTCCAGCCGCTCAAAGGCCTGGCGCAGAACGTCTCGGTACGGCGCAACGCCATGGGCGCACCACTGATCGAGAGCAGCAGTTTCCATGACGCGCTGTTCAGCCTCGGCTACGTCCATGCTGGCGACCGCATCGAACAGATGGTCGCCATGCGCCTGCTCGCCCAGGGGCGACTGGCCGAGATCGCGGGCAGCGAAGCCCTGGACATCGACCGCCTGATGCGCGCGGCCAACCTCAAGCAGAGCGCCGGCCAGCTGTATGCCGACGCCTCGCCGCGCCTGAAGCGCTTCTTCGAGGTCTATGCCCGCGGGGTCAACGCCTATCTGTTCCGCTACCGCGACAAGCTGCCGGCCGAACTCGCCCGCAGCGGCTATCGCCCCGAATACTGGAAACCCGAAGACTCGGCGCTGATCTTCAGCCTCTATGCCTTCAGCCAGTCGGTGAACCTGCAGGAAGAACTCTCGGCCCTGACCCTGGCGCAGAAGATCGGCAGCGACAAGCTTGCCTGGCTGCTGCCCGGCGCACCCGACGAGCCTCTGGCCGAGGGCGAAACCGACAAGCTCAAGGGCATCAACCTGGCCAGCCAGATCCCCGGCCTGAACGACGTCGCCGCCGCCAGCCAGAAGCTTGCCGACCTCGACCTGCTGGGCAGCCCCGGCTCCTCGAACCTGGCCCTGGGCCCGCTGCGCAGCCGCAGCGGCAAGAGCCTGCTGGCCAGCGACAGCCGCGCCGCCTGGGCGCTGAGCCCGGTGCAGATCCATACCGGCAAGTACCAGGTCGCCGGCCTGTCGCTGCCCGGCCTGCCGATCGTGCTGGCCGGCTACAACGGCAAGCTGGCCTGGAGCAGCAGCGCGGTGATGGCCGACAACCAGGACTTGTTCCTCGAGCAACTGCGCCGCCAGGGCAGCCAACTCACCTACCTGGCCGACGGCAAGTGGCAGCCGGCCCGCGCGCGCAACGAAACCTTCTTCGTGCGCGGCCAGCGCCCGGTGCGCGAAGTGCTGTACGACACCCGCCACGGCACCCTGCTCGGACAACCCGGCAACGGCTATGGCCTGGCCCTGCACCTGCCGCAGCTCAAGGACGACAAAAGCCTCGATGCGCTGTTCGACCTTACCCGCGCCAGCAACATCGAACGTGCTTTCGACAGCACCCGCGAGATCGGCGCCGCTGCGCTGAACTTCGTCTTCGCCGAGCCCGAGCACATCGGCTGGCAGGTCAGCGGCCGCTACCCCAATCGCCGCGAAGGCCAGGGCCTGCTGCCCTCGCCGGGCTGGGACGGACGCTTCGACTGGGACGGTTTCGCCGATGCAATGCTTCACCCCTACGACCAGGATCCGCCCAGCGGCTGGATCGGCCATGCCAACCAACGTAGCCTGCCCAAGGGCTACGGCATGCAGTTGTCCAGCACCTGGTACTACCCCGAACGCGCCGAGCGCCTGGGCCAGTTGGCCGCCAACGGGCGTCATGACAGCCGCAGCCTGATGGCCCTGCAGAACGACCAGGTCACCCTGCTGGCCGACAAGCTCAAGCGCATGTTCGACGCCCCTGGCATGGCCCAGCCGCTCAAACAGGCCATCGATGCCCTGCCCGCCGAACAGCGCGACAAGGCCCGCGAAGCCCTCACCCGGCTCAAGGCCTTCGATGGCCGCCTGAGCCCGGTCTCGGCCGATGCGGCGCTGTACGAACTGTTCCTCCAGGCCGTCACCCGCCAGACCTTCCTCGACGAGCTCGGGCCCGAGTCCTCCCCGGCCTGGCAAGCGTTCGTCAGCAACGCCCGGCTGTCGTACTCGGCCCAGGCCGATCACCTGCTTGGCCGCGAAGACAGCCCGTTCTGGGATGACCGCACCACGCCGCAGAAAGAAGACAAACCGACCATCCTCGCCCGCAGCCTGGCCGCTGCAGTGGATGCCGGTGTCGCCCAGATGGGCGCCGACCGGCGTGCCTGGCAATGGGGCAAGCTGCACCAGTACCGCTGGCCCGCACCGAGCTACCACGGGCTCGGCGACAGCCTCAGCCGCGCGCCGATGGCCACTGGCGGTGACTTCAGCACCCTGGCCCTGACCCCTTACGCCTGGGGCAACGGTTTCGAAACCAGCCTGCCGGCCTCCGCGCGCATGGTCGTCGACTTCGGCCAGACCGAACCGCTGCAGATCCTGACCAGCAGCGGCCAGTCCGGCAACCCGGCCAGCCCTCACTACGGTGACGGCCTGGACGCCTGGTTCAAGGGGCGCTTCATGAGCCTGCCGCTGCAACCGCAGAACTTTGCCCGCGCCTATGGCAGCCAGCGCCTGACGCTGGTGCCGGGCAAGTAGGCAGTAACCCCGAGCGGCTCGTCCGGGCCGCTCGTCAGCACCACGCCATCCGAACTTCCAGGCCAGCGCTGCGCTCCTAACTGGTAACCCCAGCCAGCGCGAACGCCATGGACCTCGTCATCGCCCGCCCCGAAGGGCTGTACTGCCCGCCCGGGAACTTCTACATCGACCCCTGGCGCCCGGTTGACCGTGCGGTGATCACCCATGGGCACGGCGACCATGCGCGCACCGGCAACGGCCATTACCTGTGCGCCGAGCCCGGCGCCGGTATCCTGCGCAGCCGTCTTGGCCAGGATATCGCCCTGCAGACCCTACCCTATGGGGAGCGTCTGCAGCATCACGGTGTCACCTTGAGCTTCCACCCTGCCGGCCATGTGCTTGGCTCGGCCCAGGTGCGCCTGGAATACCAGGGCCAGGTGTGGGTCGCCTCGGGCGACTACAAGGTTGAGCCCGACGGCACCTGCGCGCCGTTCGAGCCGGTGCGCTGCCACACCTTCATCACCGAATCCACCTTCGGCCTGCCGATCTATCGCTGGCCCTCGCAGGCCGAGGTGTTCAGCGGCATCAATGCCTGGTGGCGCGCCAATCGTGACCAGGGCAAGGCCAGCGTGCTGTTCTGCTACGCCTTCGGCAAGGCCCAGCGCATTCTCCACGGGCTGGACGCAGATATAGGGCCGATCGTAGTGCACGGCGCGGTCGAGCCGCTCAACCGCGTCTATCGCGAAGCCGGGATCGCCCTGCCCGACACCCTGTACGCCGGAGATCTGCCACGCAACGATCCACGGCTGCGCGAAGCCCTGGTGCTGGCACCACCCTCGGCAGGTGGCAGTAGCTGGATGCGTCGTTTCGGCGACTACAGCGATGCCTTCGCCAGTGGCTGGATGCTGCTGCGTGGCACCCGGCGTCGGCGTGGCGTCGATCGCGGCTTCGTCCTATCCGACCATGCCGACTGGCCTGGGCTGCTGTGGGCAATCGGCGAAACCGGTGCCGAACGGGTAATGGTCACCCACGGCTCGGTCAGCGTGCTGGTGCGCTACCTGTGCGAGCAGGGCCTGGACGCTCGGGCCTTCGCCACCGAATACGGCGAGGAAGACGACACGCCCCCGTCGGAGAGCGCCACATGAAGGCCTTCGCCGAACTCTACCTGCGCCTGGACGCCACCACTTCGAGCAACGCCAAGCTGCAGGCCCTGCGCGACTATTTCGCCAAGGCTCCCGCCGCCGATGCGGCCTGGGCGGTGTACTTCCTGGCCGGAGGCCGCCCGCGCCAACTGGTGCCGACCCGTCTGCTACGCGAGCTGGCCACACAGTTGGCAGACCTGCCCGACTGGCTGTTCGAAGAGAGCTACCAGGCTGTCGGCGACCTGGCCGAGACCATTTCCCTGCTGTTGCCCCAGCACCGACACGATACCGACGAGGGCCTGGCCCTGTGGGTCGAGCAGCACCTGCTGCCCTTGCGCGGGCAACCTGCGGACGAGGTGCGCCAGCGCTTGCCGGCACTGTGGGAACGGCTGGACCGCCCCAGCCTGATGCTGTGCCTGAAATTGATTACCGGCAGCTTCCGTGTCGGCGTCTCCAAGCTGCTGGTCACCCGGGCGCTGGCGCAGTTGTCGGGGCTGGATGCCAAGCGTGTAGCCCAGCGCCTAGTCGGCTACACCGACCTGGCTCATCGCCCCGTTGCTGAAAGCTACCTGAAGCTGATCGCCCCCGAGTCCGCCGACGAACACGCCCAGCGCGGCGGCCAGCCCTACCCGTTCTTTCTCGCCCACGCCCTGCAGGCGCCGCTGGAACAGTTCGAGACACTGCTCGGCCCGGTCGAGGACTGGCAGGCGGAATGGAAGTGGGATGGCATCCGCGCCCAGGTGGTCAAGCGCGACGGCCAGTTGTGGATCTGGTCACGGGGCGAGGAACTGGTCACCGAGCGTTTTCCCGAATTGCACAGCCTGACAGAGACCTTGCCTGACGGCACCGTGCTCGATGGCGAGATTCTGGTATGGAAGCCTGGCATCTGCGACGACACCCTGGCGGTGCAGCCCTTTGCCCTGCTCCAGCAGCGCCTGGGCCGCAAGACCCTGGGCCGCAAGCTGCTGGCCGATGCACCGGTGGTGCTGCAAGCCTACGACCTGCTGGAATGGCACGGCGATGACTGGCGCAACCGCCTACAGCATGAGCGCCGCAGGCAACTGGAGCGCGTGCTGGTCGAACACCCCCTGGCCCCTGTGCGGCTTTCACCCCTGTTGCAGGCACCGAACTGGGCCGCCCTGGCCGAGCAACGCGAGCAGTCGCGCGAGTTCGGGGTGGAGGGGCTCATGCTGAAGAAGCGCGATGCCCTGTACGGCGTCGGCCGCACCAAGGACCTGGGCCTGTGGTGGAAATGGAAGGTCGACCCCTTCAGCGTCGATGCGGTACTGATCTACGCCCAGCGCGGCCATGGTCGACGCGCCAGCCTCTACAGCGACTACACCTTCGCCGTCTGGGATGCTCCACCAGGAGCAGCGCAACGCAACCTGGTGCCCTTCGCCAAAGCCTATTCAGGCTTGAGCGACGAAGAGATGCGCAAGGTCGATGCGATCATCCGCAAAACCACTGTGGACACCTTCGGCCCGGTGCGCAGCGTCACCCCGACGCTGGTCTTCGAGTTGGGTTTCGAAGGCATCGCCCTGTCCAAGCGACACAAGAGCGGCATCGCCGTGCGCTTCCCGCGCATGCTGCGCTGGCGGCTCGACAAACCGGTCGAGGAGGCCGACGACCTGGCCACCCTGCAGAGCTTGCTGGGCCCTGTATAACCAGGCCCGTGGCCGCCTCTGCGCACACCCGCATGCACAAATCCCTGGTGTATGCTTCTATTTCCAGTCGTCCACGTTCACAACCCAGCGCAGATCAGGCCCCCCATGCACCACTCGACCCACGAACTGCTGTCCCCCGTACCCGGCATCTGCCGCCAGTTGCACAGCTTTCATTTCGGCCCGCGCGGTGGCGGCAAGGTATACATCCAGGCATCGCTGCACGCTGACGAATTGCCCGGCATGCTGGTGGCCTGGCACCTCAAGCGGCGCTTGAACGAACTGCACCAGCAAGGCCTGCTGCGCCGCGAGGTGGTGCTGGTGCCAGTGGCCAACCCGGTGGGCCTGGAACAGGTGCTGCTGGACGCACCATTGGGGCGCTTCGAGTTGCAGAGTGGGGAAAACTTCAATCGCAATTTCGTCGACCTATCCGACAGCATCGGCGACCAGATCGAAAGCCACCTCACGCAAGACCCGGCACACAACCTCTCGCTGATCCGTGAATATCTACGCCGCGGGCTCGACAGCCACCCCGCCGTCACCCCCCTGCAATCCCAGCGCCTGGCCTTGCAGCGCCTGGCCTGCGATGCCGACATGGTGCTGGACCTGCACTGCGATTTCGAAGCCGTCGAACACCTCTACACCACTCCCGACGCCTGGCCCCAGGTCGAGCCGCTGGCACGCTACCTCGGCGCCCAGGCCAGCCTGCTGGCCACCGATTCCGGAGGGCAGTCGTTCGACGAATGCTTCAGCCTGGTGTGGTGGCAACTGCAGCAGCGTTTTGCCAAGCGTTTCCCGATCCCCATGGGCAGCCTCTCGGTGACCGTCGAGCTGCGCGGCCAGGCCGACGTCAACCACGAGCTGGCAAGCCAGGACTGCCAGGCAATCCTCGATTTCCTCACCCACAGCGGTGTGATCGAAGGTCAGCCCGCAGCATTGCCGCCGCTGCGCCACCCCGCCACCCCGCTGGCTGCCGTGGAGCCATTGATCGCACCGCTGGGCGGCCTGCTGGTGTTCCACGCAAAACCGGGGCAGTACCTGGAGCCTGGGCAACTGATCGCCGAGGTCATCGATCCGCTCAGCGACCGGGTGACCCCGATCCGCAACGTCCAGGGCGGGCTGCTGTACGCCCGCAGCGTCCGGCGCATGGCCACCACCGGCATGGTGATCGCCCATGTCGCAGGGGAAAAAGTCTGCCGCAGCGGCTATCTGCTGGCCAACTGATCCCGATCAAACCAAAGCACCTTGCGGCCGGTCTGTAGAAGCACAGCCTTCGACGAGACCGGCCGCCGATGCCATCCCCTTCCGACCTCGCCAGCACCTGGTTTGCCTCCCGCAACTGGAAGCCGTTCGCCTTCCAGCGCAGCGTCTGGGCGGCGATCCAGCGCGGCGAGTCGGGCCTGCTGCATGCCAGCACCGGCAGCGGCAAGACCTACGCCGTCTGGCTCGGCGCCCTGCGCGCTTTCGCACAGTTGCACGACGTACGCCGACCGGCGCCACTCCAAGTGCTGTGGGTCACACCGATGCGCGCCCTGGCCAGCGATACCGCGCGCGCGCTGCAAGCACCGCTGGACGAATTGGGGCTGAACTGGACCATCGGCGTACGCAGCGGTGATACCACCAGTGCCGAACGTGCACGCCAGGCGCGGCGACTGCCCAGCACGCTGGTCACCACTCCCGAAAGCCTCACCCTGCTGCTCACCCGCGAACAGGCTGCCGCCGACTTCGCCAGCCTGCGCCTGGTGGTGGTCGATGAATGGCACGAACTGCTCGGCAACAAGCGCGGCGTGCAGTTGCAACTGGCCCTGGCCCGGCTGCGGCGCTGGCAACCGCAACTGGTGGTGTGGGGGCTGTCGGCCACATTGGGCAACTTGCCGCACGCCCTTGAGGTCTTGCTGCCCGCGGGAGGACGACTGGTGCAAGGCCGTCAGGACAAGCGCATCCTGGTCGACACCCTGGTGCCGAGCGCGATCGAACGCTTCCCCTGGGCCGGGCACATGGGGCTGAAGATGCTCCCTCAGGTCAGCGCCGAGATCGCGGCCAGCGCCAACAGCCTGGTGTTCACCAACACCCGCGCCCAGGCCGAGCTCTGGTACCAGGCCCTGCTCGAGGCGCATCCCGAGTGGGCGGGACTGATCGCTCTGCATCACGCATCGCTTGCCCGGCACGCCCGTGACTGGGTCGAGCGCAGCCTCAAGCAGGGCACGCTGAAGGCGGTGATCTGCACCTCAAGCCTCGACCTGGGTGTGGATTTCCTGCCCGTCGAACGCGTCCTGCAGATTGGCTCGGCCAAAGGCATCGCCCGCCTGCTGCAACGGGCAGGCCGCTCTGGACACGCACCTGGGCGTACCTCGCGGGTGACCCTGGTACCAACCCACAGCCTTGAACTGGTGGAAGCGGCCGCGGCACGCCAGGCGCTGGCTTCCGGGCATATCGAGGCACGCTATTCGCCGCGCCTGAGCATGGACGTGCTGGTCCAGCACCTGGTCAGCATGGCGCTGGGCAGTGGTTTCCGACCGGCCGAACTGTTCGAGGAGGTTCGCAGCACCTGGGCTTTTCGCGATCTCGAAGAGAGCCAATGGCAATGGGCACTGTCATTTGTGCGCAATGGCGGCAGCTCGCTCACCGCCTACCCGGACTATCAGCGCGTCGCAGCGCACCCCGACGGCATCTGGCGCGTGGCCAGCGAGCGCCTCGCCCGGCGTCATCGTCTGGGTATCGGCACCATCGTCAGCGACGCCAGCCTGCAGTTGAAGTACTGGAGCAAAGGGGGCGGTGGCAAGTCGCTGGGCAGCGTGGAGGAATCTTTCATTGCCCGTCTCAAGCCCGGTGACGCGCTATTGTTCGGCGGACGTATCCTGGAGCTGGTAAGGGTCGAGAACATGACCGCCTACGTGCGCCGCAGCACCGCGCGCAAAGCAGCGGTAGCACGCTGGAATGGCGGACGCATGCCGCTGTCGAGCGAGCTGGCGCAGGCGCTGGTCGAGCGTCTGGATGCTGCTGCCCACGGCCGCTACGAAGGCGCGGAAATGCATGCCGTTCGCCCCTTGCTGACACTTCAGGCAAGCTGGTCCGCCCTGCCCACCCAGCGCACATTGCTGGCCGAAACCCTGCACTCGCGCCAGGGCTGGCACCTGTTTCTCTATCCCTTTGCCGGGCGCATGGCCAATCTGGGCCTTGCCAACCTGATCGCCTGGCGGGTCAGCCGCGTGCAGCCGCTGTCGGTATCGATCGCGGTCAATGACTACGGCTTCGAACTGCTCGCAGCAAGCCCTGTGGACTGGGCCGCGCACTTGCCCGCTGCACTGGCTGCGGACAATTTGCTGGAAGATGTACTGGCCAGCCTGAATGCTGGCGAGATGGCATTGCGGCGCTTTCGTGAAATTGCCCAGATCGCCGGGCTGGTATTCGGCGGCTATCCCGCCGCGCAGAAAAGCACGCGCCAGCTCCAGGCCTCCAGCGGTCTGTTCTACGAAGTGTTTCGCAAGCATGACGCTGGCAATCTGCTGCTGGGCCAGGCGCGTGACGAGGTGCTGCGTGAGGAGCTGGAGATCGAGCGCCTGCATCAGCAGTTGCAGAAAATGGCAGGATTGCGCCTCGATCTGCACGCATTGCGCCGGCCCGGGCCGCTGGCCTTCGCCCTATTGGTCGAGGGCATGCGCGAAACCCTGAGCACGGAAAAACTGGCAGACCGCATCGCCCGGATGGTGGCGGATCTCGAAAAGGCGGCGAGCCGAACCATGAGCGACCTTGCGGGGACTGAACGGAGGAAATCCTGAACGTGCACCACCTGGCGATCGAACATTGCGGCGAAACGCTGTGGCTGTTACCTGGAAAAGCGCTCTACTGGCCAGCCCGGCGCGCCCTTCTGGTTGCCGACCTGCACATTGGCAAGGCCGCCAGCTACCGCGCCCTGCACCAGCCGGTGCCACGCGGCACTACCCAGGCGACCTTGGATCGCCTGGACACGCTCTTGCAGCATTACGATTGCCAGCAGTTGATCGTGCTCGGCGACTTTCTCCACGCACGTACTGCGCGAGCACCTGCCACCCTAGCCCGTGTAGCTGCATGGCGCGAACGGCACCCAGGGTTACGGGTGGTCCTGGTGCGAGGCAATCACGACCGTCATGCTGGCGATCCGCCGCAGGAGCTGGCTATCGAAGTCGTCGACGAACCGTTGCTACTGCCGCCATTCGCGCTACAGCACGAGACCAGCGCTCACCCTGAGCATCCGGTGATCGCAGGCCATGTCCATCCGGCGTGCGTGCTGCGCGGTCGTGGCCGCCAACGCCTGCGCCTGGCGTGCTTCATGTTCCACCCAAAGGTCAGCCTGCTGCCGGCGTTCGGCGAATTCACCGGCGGTTGGACGGTGCAACCAGAGCCCGGCGCCCGCCTGTTCGTCGTGGGCGATCAACGGGTCTGGGCAGTGCCGGCCTGATCAGGCGACTGGCGCTGGAGGCGGCTCGTCGGGCAAGGTCGGCTCGCCCGGCTCCATCGGCGGGTGCTCGCCAGGCTCGGGGGGTTGCGGGGTATCGGGATCAGGCTGGTGCGGGACGCCACCGGCGTGCAAATCCGTCGGCGGATGCGGGTGCGCGAGCAGAGTCCAGGCCATCATGCCGATCTGGTTCGGCTGCAGGACGGCCAGCTTCGCGCTGATTGCAGGATCGAGTTTCATGGGCTGCTCCTGACGAGGGCCGGCGTACGTCATGCACGCCGGGGACTTACCTCGTTGGAGTAGCAAAAGGGAAACTAATTCCCCCGGCTCGTCGGCTCAGGTACGTGGCAGCGTTACGCCGCGCTGGCCCTGGTATTTGCCGCCGCGATCCTTGTACGACACTTCGCATTCTTCATCGGACTGCAGGAACAGCATCTGCGCCACGCCTTCGTTGGCGTAGATCTTCGCCGGCAGTGTGGTGGTGTTGGAGAACTCGAGGGTGACGTGCCCCTCCCACTCCGGCTCCAGGGGGGTGACGTTGACGATGATGCCGCAGCGGGCATAGGTGCTCTTGCCCAGGCAGATGGTCAGGACATCGCGTGGAATGCGGAAGTACTCGACGGTACGGGCCAGGGCGAAGGAGTTCGGCGGGATGATGCAGACGTCGCTCTTGATGTCGACGAAGCTGCCGGCGTCGAAATTCTTCGGATCGACGGTGGCCGAATTGATGTTGGTGAACACCTTGAATTCATCGGCGCAGCGCACGTCGTAGCCGTAGCTCGAGACGCCGAAGGAGATGACTCGGCTGTCCTGTTCGCCACGCACCTGGCGCTCGACGAACGGCTCGATCATGCCGTGTTCCTGCGCCATGCGGCGAATCCACTTGTCCGATTTGATGCTCATGGCGGGATGTCCTGAAAGTACGAGGTGAAAAAACGAGATGCGCATCTTACCGGTCCTGGCCTGCGCGTTAAAGTTCCGCGCCCTATCCCGCGCCGGACGGGGGCTGGGCCACCCGTCGATCCGAATTTCATCAAAGCCGCTGTTGGCCATTGGCAGCTTGCGGAAAGTGGGGTAAGGTGGCGCCACTGTGCTGCACGTGACACCGAGAATCTGTTTGATGCACGATCCTGATCGGCCCATCGCTGAATTTTCCGCTCTCTTTGCACTCAGTCCCGGCCAGGGCAATTCCTGAGCCGAAATCTACTTTGTCCAAGGAGACAGACACATGTCCAATCGCCAATCCGGTGTTGTTAAGTGGTTCAACGATGAGAAGGGCTACGGCTTCATCACTCCTCAGTCGGGTGACGACCTGTTCGTACACTTCAAAGCCATCCAGGCTGACGGCTTCAAAACCCTGAAAGAAGGCCAGGCTGTTACTTTCGTCGCTACCCGCGGCCAGAAAGGCATGCAGGCTGAAGAAGTTCAAATCGCCTAAGTCGATTTAGCTTCCTCGCTTTCAAAAAAAACCCGCCTTCCGGCGGGTTTTTTTGTGCCCCAATGCAGGAGCGGCCAGCAGCGGATCAATCCTCGCTGATGGTAATGCTCGGCATTGCCGGCGCCGCCGCTTCCTGCAGCACGATCCGAGCGCCCACCTGGCGGGCCAGCTCCTGGTAGACCATGGCAATCTGGCTTTCCGGCTCGGCGATCGCAGTCGGCTTGCCGCTGTCGGCCTGCTCGCGAATCAGCATCGACAACGGCAACGACGCCAGCAACTCGACACCATACTGCGCCGCCAGCTTCTCACCGCCGCCTTCACCGAACAGGTGCTCGGCATGGCCGCAGTTCGAGCAGATGTGCACCGCCATGTTCTCCACCACACCGAGCACCGGGATGTTGACCTTGCGGAACATCTCCACCCCCTTCTTCGCATCCAGCAGCGCCAGGTCCTGCGGGGTAGTGACGATCACGGAACCGGCTACCGGCACCTTCTGCGCCAGGGTCAGTTGAATGTCGCCAGTGCCCGGCGGCATGTCGATCACCAGGTAGTCGAGGTCGTCCCAGGCGGTCTGGGTCACCAGTTGCAACAGGGCGCCGGAAACCATCGGGCCGCGCCAGACCATTGGCGTGTTGTCATCGGTCAGAAACGCCATCGACATCACTTCGACGCCATGGGCCTTGATCGGCACGAACCACTTCTGCTCGCGCACCTGCGGGCGGGTGCCTTCGGGGATCCCGAACATCACGCCCTGGCTTGGGCCGTAGATGTCCGCATCGAGGATACCGACCCGCGCGCCCTCGCGCGCCAGGGCCAAGGCCAGGTTGGCGGCAGTGGTCGATTTGCCGACACCGCCCTTGCCAGAGGCCACGGCAATGACATTCTTCACATTGGCCAGCGCAGGCACCTGGGCCTGGGCCTTGTGCGTGGCGATCAGCGTGTCGATGCTCACCTGTGCTGCCGTCACGCCTTCGAGGTTCTCGATCGCCGTCTGCAGCACCTGGGCCCAGCCATTTCGAAACAGTGCAGCGGCATAGCCCAGTTGCAACTGCACGCTGACCTGCCCGTCCTGGATGTCGATCGCGCGCACGCAACCGGCGCTGACCGGATCCTGGTTCAGGTAGGGGTCGGTGTACTGGCGAAGCACGCCTTCAATGGCGGCACGTGTGACGGCACTCATGGAGACTCCCGTGGCATTCCGAAAAAGTGAATCAGGCGCCTATGCTAACCCGTCAACCGTCAGCAGATGCGTCTGCGGGGTGAAATATATTTCCCAGCCCTTTATAGTGGCCGATCACCCTCAATTTTTACCCGTCGCCAGATAAGTAGCCGAGCCACCATGTCCGAGCCACGCCAGATTCTCGTCACCAGCGCCCTGCCCTATGCCAATGGATCCATCCATCTTGGCCATATGCTTGAGTACATCCAGACGGACATGTGGGTACGCTTCCAGAAAATGCGTGGCAACCAGTGCATCTACGTCTGCGCCGACGACGCCCACGGTTCGGCGATCATGCTGCGCGCAGAGAAAGAAGGCATCACGCCCGAGCAGTTGATCGCCAACGTCCAGGCCGAGCACAGCAGTGACTTCGCCGACTTCCTGGTCGAGTTCGATAACTTCCACTCCACCCACAGCGAAGAGAACCGCGAGCTGTCGAGCCTGATCTACACGCGCCTGCGTGAAGCCGGGCACATCGCCAATCGCTCCGTGACCCAGTACTACGACCCCGAGAAGGGCATGTTCCTGGCCGACCGCTTCATCAAGGGCACCTGCCCGAAGTGCGGGACCGAGGACCAGTACGGCGACAACTGCGAAAAATGCGGCGCCACCTATGCCCCCACCGAGCTGAAGAACCCCAAGTCGGCGATTTCCGGTGCCACGCCGGTACTGCGCGACTCCCAGCACTTCTTCTTCAAGCTGCCCGACTTCCAGGCCATGCTGCAGCAGTGGACCCGCAGCGGCACCTTGCAGGACGCGGTCGCCAACAAACTCGCCGAGTGGCTGGATTCCGGTCTGCAGGAGTGGGACATTTCCCGAGACGCACCGTACTTCGGCTTCGAGATTCCGGGCGAGCCGGGCAAGTACTTCTATGTCTGGCTGGATGCGCCGATCGGCTACATGGCGAGCTTCAAGAACCTCTGTGACCGCCGCCCGGAGCTGGACTTCGACGCGTTCTGGAACGAAGGCTCCAAGGCCGAGCTGTACCACTTCATCGGCAAGGACATCGTCAACTTCCACGCCCTCTTCTGGCCCGCCATGCTCGAAGGCGCAGGCTTCCGCAAGCCGACCGCCGTCAACGTGCACGGCTACCTGACCGTCAACGGCGCGAAGATGTCCAAGTCGCGCGGCACCTTCATCAAGGCGCGCACCTACCTCGACCACCTGCAGCCCGAATACCTGCGCTATTACTATGCCGCGAAGCTGGGCCGCGGGGTCGACGACCTCGACCTGAACCTCGAGGACTTCGTGCAGAAGGTCAACTCCGACCTGGTCGGCAAGGTGGTCAACATTGCCAGCCGCTGCGCAGGCTTCATCCACAAGGGCAACGAAGGCGTGATGGTTGCCGGCGACGCCGCACCGGAGCTGACCGAAGCCTTCCTGGCCGCCGCACCATCGATCGCCGAAGCCTACGAGGCCCGTGACTTTGGCCGCGCCATGCGCGAAATCATGGCCCTGGCCGACCGCGCCAACGCCTGGATCGCCGACAAGGCACCGTGGTCGCTGGCCAAGCAGGAAGGCAAGCAGGATGAAGTCCAGGCCATCTGCGCCCAGGGTATCAACCTGTTCCGCCAACTGGTGATCTTCCTCAAGCCGGTACTTCCTGTGCTGGCTGCCGACGCCGAGGCCTTCCTCAACGTCGCACCGCTCGAGTGGAACGACCTGCAGTCGCGCCTGGAAAACCACAAGCTGAACCCGTTCAAGGCCCTGATGAGCCGCATCGAGCCGGCCAAGGTCGAAGCCATGGTCGCCGCCAGCAAGGAAGACCTGCTGGCCGCCGAAGCCAAGGCTCCAGCCGGCAACGGCGAGCTGAGCAAGGACCCGCTGTCGGCCGAGATCGAGTTCGACACCTTCGCCGCCGTCGACCTGCGCGTGGCGCTGATCGTCAAGGCCGAGGCCGTGGCCGGTGCCGACAAGCTGCTGCAACTCACCCTCGACATCGGCGACGAGCGTCGCAACGTGTTCTCCGGCATCAAGTCGGCGTACCCGGACCCCTCGAAGCTCGAAGGCCGTCTGACCATGATGGTGGCCAACCTCAAGCCTCGGAAAATGCGCTTTGGTGTTTCCGAGGGCATGGTCATGGCCGCCGGCCCTGGCGGTGAAGAGATCTACCTGCTGAGCCCGGACAGCGGCGCCAAGCCCGGTCAGCGCATCAAGTAAGGCCCGCTTGCCCTGGGGATCGTCCTGCGATCCCCAGGCTTGCCTCCCCTCTTTGGGCATTTCCAATGCCTGCCCCCTTGCCGGATAATCGTTCCATCCCCGGCCCTCGGCACCTCCATGAGCGATTTCGTCCTGGTTCTGGTCAGCGCTGCGCTGGTCAATCACCTGATCCTGCACAGCGGCACGCCCGACCGCGCACGCCTGCACCTGCTTGGCCTAAGCAGCGCACTGTCGATGCTGTTGCTGGTGCCCGCGGCCCTGTTGCTGCGCCAGCCGCAGTTCGAAGGCCTGGAACCGCTGCTGGGCTTGTCATGGCTGACAGTGCTGGCGTGGGGCATCCCGACGGCATTGACGCGCTTGCGCCCTCATTGGCCTACACAGAATCTGCCAACGCTGCTGCTGAGCAATGTCGCGGTGCTAGGCTTGCTGTTGCACATGGCCACATCGCAATCCCGTCCAGCCGCCACTGTCGCCTGGGCGCTGGGCCTGGGAATGGGGTTCTGGCTGGCACTGGCACTGTTCGACGACCTGCGCCAACGTCTCGATCATCCTGATGCGCCCCGCGCCTTTCGCGGCCTGCCGATCGAACTGATAGGCGCCGGGATCATGGCCATGGCCTTTTCCGGCTTCAACGGACTGTTCACACAATGAACCTGATTCAACGCATCGACGCCCTGCTACCGCAGACCCAGTGTGGCAAATGCGATCACGCAGGCTGCCGGCCTTACGCAGAAGGCCTGGCGGCGGGCGAAGCGATCAACAAATGCCCGCCTGGCGGCAGCGAAACCATTGCCGCCCTGGCCCAACTGCTGCTGGTGCCAGTGATCGCCCCGGACCCCGAGCGCCGTGCAGCGCCTGCGCAGGTCGCCTTCATCCGCGAAGCCGAGTGCATCGGCTGCACCAAGTGCATACAGGCCTGCCCGGTAGATGCCATCGTTGGCGCCAGCAAGCTGATGCATACCGTGATCGCCAGCGAATGCACCGGCTGCGACCTGTGCCTGGCGCCCTGCCCGGTCGATTGCATCGAGCTGCTGCCACTGCCGGACAACCTGGTGCCGATCGTTGGCGGGCTGGCGCAGACCGCCGAGCACCTGATCGCGCGCAGCCATCGTCGCAATCAGGCACGACTGCGCCACGAGCAACGAGCCGCACGTCTGCAGCGCGAAGAGACACGACGCCAGGCCGAGCGCCAAGCCCGGGCTCAGCGCAGCACCGACGCCCCAGGGACTGCCCAGGAAAGCGCACTGAAGCGGGCCAAGGTCGCGGCGGCGATGAGCCGCGCGCAGTTGAACGCTGCACGTAGCGCCCTGGGCGCGACAGCGGACCAGACACAGCTTGCGCAAATCCAGCGACTGGAGGCGGCAGCGCAAGAAGCGCAGCAACAGCTGGACGTTCTGCTGGCCGGACCGGGCCATGCAGGCGCCTGATCGCCGACAGCGCAACGCCATGGGCCTTGTGCTGCTGGCCTGTGTTCCCGGCCTGTTGTGCCTGCTCTGGCTGCAGGGTTGGGGCGTGCTGTTCAACCTGCTGCTGTGCAGCGCAACAGCACTGACCTGCGAATCGCTCTCGCTGTATCTGCGTGGTCAGCCAATACGCCCCTTCCTCAGCGATGGCAGCGCCCTGGTCAGCGCCGTGCTACTGGCAATCGCCCTGCCCGCACTGGCGCCCTGGTGGCTGCCGATAACCGCTGCGCTGGTGGCGATCACCTTGGGCAAGCACGTATTCGGCGGTGTCGGCCGCAATCCCTTCAACCCGGCCATGCTTGGATACGCCTTCGTGCTGCTGAGTTTCCCGCTGCAGATGACCCACTGGCAGGCGGGCCACCTCGACCTGACCGACAGCCTGAGCCTGGTGTTCGGCCACGGCACGCAGATCGATGCCTGGGCCCGCCCCACGGTACTCGACGTGCTGCGCCACAACCGCAGCCTGACCCT
Source organism: Pseudomonas wayambapalatensis (assembly GCF_049942315.1). Classification (NCBI taxonomy): domain Bacteria; kingdom Pseudomonadati; phylum Pseudomonadota; class Gammaproteobacteria; order Pseudomonadales; family Pseudomonadaceae; genus Pseudomonas; species Pseudomonas wayambapalatensis. The sequence goes on along the minus strand of NZ_JBNFMU010000176.1, from coordinate 56,265 downwards.
CGACGAGCTGTTCGCCAGTAACTCAGGCTTCGGTAACCTAGGTGGGCGCGCCAGCGAATGGATCAATCTAGCGTTCCTGCTGGGCGGCGTGTTCCTGCTGCAGCGTCGCGTATTCAGCTGGCATGCCCCAGCGGGACTGTTGGGTGCGTTGCTGGTCGTCAGCCTGCTGTGCTGGAACGGTTCAGGGTCGGACTCCCACGGCTCACCGTTGCTGCACCTGTTCAGCGGATCGACCATGCTTGCAGCCTTCTTCATCGCCACCGAGCCGGTGTCCGGCCCTCGCCTGCCGCTGGCCCGTCTGCTATTCGGCATCGGCTGCGGATTGCTGATCTACTTGATTCGCACTTGGGGCAACTACCCGGACGGCACGGCCTTCGCAGTGCTGCTGATGAACCTGGGAGCACCGGCGCTCGATCGCATTGCAGCCCGACGCCAGGCACTCGCCTCATGAACGCCAGAGTGCGCGACCTGCTCTTGCTTGCCTTGCTCACTTTCCTGGCCGTTGCCGCCACCCTGGCCTGGCGGCAGTGGACCGCGGCCCCCATTGCCGATGCCGCACGAGAGCTGCAAGAACAACAATGGCTCGCGGTGCTGCCCCCGCAACGGTACGACAACGCTCCCCTGCAAGCGCCTCTGCCCATCGCCAGCGCTCAACTGCAGCACAGTCAGCTACTGGGCGGCTACCGCGCAACCCTCGCCGGCACGACCAGTGCCATCGTGCTGCGCAGCCAGATCCAGGGGTATGCGGGGCCCATAATGCTGTCGATCGCCATCGATCCCAATGGCCGCCTGATCGCTACCCGGGTGCTGATGCAGGAAGAAAGCCCAGGGCTTGGCGGTCAACTTGGCGACCCCGCGAGCCACTGGCTTGAGCAATTCGACCGGCAGGGCGCAGCGGCCAACTGGGCGCTGAAGCGCGATAAGGGCGACTTCGACCAGTTGGCAGGTGCCACCGTCACCTCACGCGCAGTAATGGCGGCCTTGCAGGACGCTCTGCGCTACTTCGATGCACAGCGCAGCAGCCTGTTGGAGCACACCAGCGATGAATAGATTCTGGCTCCTGGGCAGTGCCCTGGCTCCCCTGCTGGGCGCCACCCAGACCCTGGCGAACGCGCTGGCAATCGGATTGTCCGCCCTGTTGCTGGTACTCGGCCACCAGGCGCTGATGCGACCTCTGCACCGCATGATCGGCGCGCCGCGGATTATCGTCAGCCTGATACTCGCCGCCGCCCTGGCGAGCTGCCTGCAATTGGGCCTGAACGCCTGGGCCCTGCCCCTTGCCCTGAGCCTCGGCCATTACCCTGCCCTGCTGAGCCTGCACTGCCTCGCGGTGGATGCGCTGGCACCGCACCCTGGACGCTGGTCGGCGCTCATCCGGCACCTGCTTGGCCTGACGGGCCTGTGCCTGATACTGGGCGCCTGCCGCCAATGGCTGGGACAGAGTGCCGGCATCCACCTGGCGAACCTGGCACCCGGCGCATTGATACTGCTCGGCCTGCTCCTGGCCTTGTACAATCGCCTGCGTCCGGCCCCTGCCACCTCAAGCCGTCAAGGAACGCTTTGACCCCATGAATGCCGCCAAACGCCTGGAGATCTTCCGCAGGCTGCACGAAGACAATCCTGAACCCAAAACCGAACTGGCCTATACCACGCCCTTCGAATTGCTGATCGCCGTCATCCTTTCCGCACAGGCAACGGATGTCAGCGTCAACAAGGCGACCGCGCGGCTCTACCCTATCGCCAATACGCCCGAGGCTATTTATGCCCTGGGGGTTGAGGGTTTGAGCGAATACATCAAGACCATCGGCCTTTACAACAGCAAGGCGAAGAACGTCATCGAGACCTGCCGCTTGCTGATAGAGCAACACGGCAGCGAAGTCCCGCAAACCCGGGAAGCACTCGAAGCACTGCCCGGCGTGGGGCGCAAAACGGCGAACGTGGTGCTCAATACAGCCTTCCGCCAACTGGCCATGGCGGTCGATACGCACATCTTCCGCGTCAGCAATCGCACCGGCATCGCGCCGGGCAAGACGGTACTGGAGGTCGAGAGGAAGCTGCTGAAATTCGTACCAAGGGATTACCTGCTCGACGCCCACCACTGGCTCATCCTCCACGGCCGCTATGTCTGCCAGGCCCGCAAGCCACGCTGCGGCAGCTGCAGGATCGAAGACTTGTGCGAGTACAGGGGCAAGACCTCTGACGATTGAGGCAATAGCGAAAAATCAACCAATTCGATTGAAAAAATCTTTTTTACCGACTCCGTGATTCTCGCTATAAGGACGGCCAATGGCCCTTTGGCTTGGAGTGACACATGAGCACCGATAAAGACGAGCTAATCGAAGACGACTTCCCTGCGCAGGACGAAGACGAACCTCAGGTAGAACCTGCAAAGACCAACCTCAGCAAGCGCCGCACCATCGACAATCTGTTGGAAGAGCGGCGCCTGCAACGGCAGCTGGCTGATTTCGATTACGACCTGTAGCCCTGCGAAAAAGCCTCCCGCAAAGGAGGCTTTTGTGTTTCAGGCCAAGCCATGACGCTGGGCCAGCTCGATCAGGTCGACCAGTGACCGAGCATTGAGTTTGAGTAACAGCCGGGTCTTGTAGGTGCTGACCGTCTTGTTGCTGAGAAACATGCTGTCAGCGATCTCCTTGTTCGTACGTCCCCTCGCCAGCTGTTGCAACACCATCATTTCGCGTCCCGAAAGGCGTTCGACCATCTCCGTCTCACTGCCGCCACTGACACCACTGCGGGTCTTGTGCAACGCCTGGTTGGGAAAGTAGCTGTAGCCCGACAGCACGGCCTTTATTGCACTGAGCAGCTCGGTCAGTTCCTGCTGTTTGCACACATAACCTGCGGCGCCGGCCTGCATGCAACGCATGGAAAAATGCCCCGGCGCCTGCGATGTCAGAACCAGCACCTTGCTGCCGGGACTGGCAGCAGTCATGCGCGCGATCACTTCAAGCCCGTCGAGTTTGGGTATGCCGATATCGAGCACCACGATATCCGGCAAACACTCTCGAGTCAGTTGCAGCGCATCCACCCCATTGTCCGTTTCCGCCACCACTTCATATCCATGCCGCTCCATCAACATACGTACGGCCAAGCGAATGACCGGATGATCATCCACGATAAGTACTTTATTCATGGGATATCCATTGATCCATTATTCTAGTTGTGACGCGCCAAGATAACCGAGCCAATAGCGTAATGGCGCAGCCATTCCCTGACAGAGGGCATTCAAAGATGAAACTTACATCGTTAATAGAAACTTCCTACATTCATTGCGTGACTCGAATCGATGTCCATCCGTTCGACCAGATGCTCGTGAAAGCTAGCATGAACCGGGAAAGCAGCAGGTGGGGATAGCGCTTCAAAGCGGTGGGATATTTCTATCTTTTGATAAAGAAACATTTATCACCCGCCATATAAGCGGGAATACTTTACTGGTGAGGAAACAGCAGACATTTTCCACGGGGCGCCAGAAGCGATACAGATGCGCTAACGCCAGGAGATCGAATGCCATGAACAGTCCCGCAAAGATCACACCCTTGGGAATTATCGCCATCTTCGCTAGCATCATCGAAGCGTCGGCGCTCGCCTCGCTACCGTTCCTGAATCCAGAGAGCCAGGCCATTTACACCTGGTTTCTAATGGGGTTCCCCTTCTTTCTGACCGTCCTGTTCTTCCTGACCCTCAACTTCAACTGCGAATCGCTCTACATTCCGGAACACAGGGCCATACACCCGCCACTCGACGATCGTGGCGACAGCGAAGCAGCCACGGTCATCACTCTGCCAGGGCAGGATGTGCGCCAAGCCATCGAAACCCAGATCCTGCCCGAGTTGATTCAACCCCCGCAGCGCGAGCGCCGCTGGACGCTCTACAACCTGAGCGCCCACTCCTGCATTCAGCTGTCGGTGCGGGCCATCAAGAAAGGAGAAAAGGTTGCGCTGTAGGTACAGGAACGCAAAAAAAAACCCGGCCAACAATGACCGGGTTTCTCACCACATACCGACACTCAGAGCAGCGAACGGCCCTTGTTGGCGGCAATGCGCATGCGCAGTGCGTTGAGTTTGATGAAGCCTGCGGCGTCCGCCTGGTTGTAGGCGCCGCCGTCTTCCTCGAAGGTCGCGATGTTGGCGTCGAACAGCGAGTCATCCGACTTGCGGCCCACCACGGTAACATTGCCCTTGTACAGCTTCAGGCGTACGACACCGTTCACATTGGTCTGCGAAGCGTCGATCATCTGCTGCAGCATCAGACGCTCAGGGCTCCACCAGTAGCCGGTGTAGATCAGACTGGCGTACTTGGGCATCAGCTCATCCTTCAGGTGAGCGACTTCGCGGTCCAGAGTGATCGACTCGATGGCGCGGTGGGCACGCAGCATGATGGTGCCGCCAGGCGTCTCGTAGCAGCCGCGCGACTTCATGCCGACGTAGCGGTTCTCGACGATGTCCAGGCGACCGATGCCGTTGGCACCACCGATGCGGTTGAGATCTGCCAGCACGGTGGCTGGGGTCTTCTCGACGCCGTCGATGGCGACGATGTCACCGTTGCGATAGGTCAGCTCGATGTAGGTGGCCTGGTCAGGCGCGTTCTCCGGAGAGACGCTCCAACGCCACATGTCTTCCTCGTGTTCGGTCCAGGTATCTTCCAGGACACCACCTTCATAGGAGATGTGCAGCAGGTTGGCGTCCATCGAGTAGGGCGACTTCTTCTTGCCGTGGCGCTCGATCGGGATACCGTGCTTCTCGGCGTAGTCCATCAGCTTCTCGCGGGACAGCAGGTCCCACTCGCGCCATGGTGCGATGACCTTGACCCCTGGCTTGAGCGCGTAGGCGCCGAGCTCGAAGCGGACCTGGTCGTTACCTTTACCGGTGGCACCATGGGAAATGGCATCGGCGCCGGTTTCGTTGGCGATTTCGATCAGGCGCTTGGCGATCAGCGGACGAGCGATGGAAGTACCCAGCAGGTACTCACCTTCATACACGGTGTTGGCGCGGAACATCGGGAAGACGAAGTCTCGCACGAACTCTTCGCGCAGATCGTCGATGTAGATTTCCTTGACGCCCATTGCCTGCGCCTTGGCACGGGCCGGCTCGACCTCTTCGCCCTGGCCCAGGTCAGCGGTGAAGGTCACCACTTCGCAGTTGTAGGTGTCTTGCAGCCACTTGAGAATCACCGAAGTATCAAGGCCGCCGGAATACGCCAATACGACCTTTTTTACGTCCGCCATGCCATCACTCCACGGGGTTGTACGGAAAGCCGTCGATTCTACCGACCTCGGTGAAGAATTTACAGTGGGGCGACAGCTTGTGATGACAAAGCGACAGGAAATGTCGTGAGCGCGACCCGTCGCCGCACTCAGGCTTTCTTCGCGCCCGCTGGCAATGCCGGGGGCGGAGGCTGAGTCGTCGGCACCGGCGCCGCAGGCGCGTGTGCTGCAGGCTGGGCCGGGGCGGTGGGCGCCGCATCGTGAGGTTTCTCCACGGGCTTCTCGATCGGTGTGACGCGGTCGAGCTGAATGTTCACCCGACGGTTGCGCGCCCGGTTGGCGGCCGTGTTGTTCTTGGCCAAGGGATAGCGCTCACCGTGGAAGCGCACGGTGATCTGCTCGTCCGGCACGCCATGGGCCTTGAGGTACTCAGCCACCGCCAACGCACGACGCCGCGAGGCATCGCGGTTGGTCAGGCGATTACCGCTGTTGTCGGAATGGCCGTCGAGTTCGATGTGATTGACCGTAGGATCGGCCTTCAGGTAGTCGAGGATCACGTCCAGACGCGCACGGGCCGCACTGTCCAGATCGAAACCGGTGCCGGGGAACGGCACCTGGGTCTGGCGAATCTGGTCATAGTTCATCGGCAGCAGTTTCGCGGCACACACTTGGTAATCGCTATAGGCCTTGGCGAAACTCACCGGCAGTACATGCACCTCCATCGGCCGCCCGCCCTCGCCGGCATAGTTGCGCACCACCGTACTGCGACCGTCCAGCAGGCCATTGATCAGCCGGCTGGCCTGGCCCTGCGAAGAGCTGAACAGCACGCCATTGCGGCTCATGCGCACCGCACCCAGGTTGATGTCGCCACGCCCGGGCTGCCATGGGGCAGCGGCGGCCAGCAGCGTTGCGGAACCTGCGCCCAACGCATTGCTGTCCGAGCGCAGCTGGAAGACTGGCTGCTCGCCTGCACGACGCACGAACTCACCGCTGCCGAAGCCGTCGATCGGCTGGATCAGCCGACACTCGAACTGATCGCCCTCGACCTTCCAGGCGATGTTCTCCATGCGGGTCTGGAAGGTGAGTGCCCCAGCCGGCAGGCTGGCACACAGGCTGAACAGGAGTAGGTAACGCTGGCGCACGGGCGGCTCCACAGATTCTGACGGCTTACCTGCAGGCTATCGGACGCTCGTCGGAAAACTTGATAGCCGTGCTGCCCACTGGGTTTTCCGGTAGCATTGACGCCTGAGTTCGAACCGCCTGGAAACCCCAATGTCCGATCGCCTGACCCTCCTGCGTCCCGACGACTGGCACATCCATCTGCGCGATGGTGCTGTGCTGCAACATACCGTCGGCGACGTGGCGCGCACCTTCGCCCGCGCCATCATCATGCCCAACCTGGTTCCACCGGTACGCAACGCCACTGAAGCCGACGCCTACCGCCAGCGCATCCTCGCCGCCCGTCCGGCCGGCAGTCGCTTCGAGCCGCTGATGGTGCTGTACCTGACCGACCGTACCAGCCCCGAGGACATCCGCGCAGCCAAGGCCAGCGGCATCGTCTATGCCGCCAAGCTTTATCCGGCCGGTGCCACGACCAACTCCGACTCGGGCGTGACCAGCATCGACAACATTTTCCCGGCGATCGAGGCACTGGCCGAGACTGGCCTGCCGCTGCTGGTCCACGGTGAAGTGACGCGCTCGGAGATCGACGTGTTCGACCGCGAAAAGCGTTTCATCGACGAGCACATGCGTCGCCTGGTCGAACGCTTCCCGACACTCAAGGTGGTGTTCGAGCACATCACCACCAGCGATGCCGCGCAGTTCGTCACCGAGGCGCCAGCCCACGTCGGTGCAACCATCACCGCCCAGCACCTGCTGTACAACCGCAACCACATGCTGGTCGGCGGTATTCGCCCACACTTCTATTGCCTGCCGATCCTCAAGCGCAACACCCACCAGGTGGCATTGCTGGACGCGGCCACCAGTGGCAATCCGAAGTTCTTCCTCGGCACCGACTCGGCGCCACACGCCAAGCACGCCAAGGAAGCTGCATGCGGCTGCGCAGGCTGCTACACCGCCTACGCGGCGATCGAGCTGTACGCCGAAGCCTTCGAACAGCGTAATGCCCTGGACAAGCTGGAAGGTTTCGCCAGCCTGCATGGCCCGGCGTTCTACGGCCTGCCGGCAAACGCCGACACCATCACCCTGGTGCGCGAGGACTGGACCGCCCCGGCGAGCCTGCCGTTCGGCGACACCACCGTGGTTCCGCTGCGAGCTGGCGAAACGCTGCGCTGGCGCCTGCTGGAGGACAACGCGTGAGCGAAGACCTTTACGATGACGACCAGGACGGTCAGGTAGGCAGCAGCTCGCGCCACCCGATGGCCGAGCGCTTCCGTGGCTACCTGCCGGTGGTCGTGGACGTCGAGACCGGCGGCTTCAACAGCGCCACCGACGCGCTGCTGGAAATCGCCGCCGTCACCATCGGCATGGACGAGAAGGGCTTCCTGTTCCCGGAACACACCTACTTCTACCGTGTCGAGCCTTTCGAAGGCGCGAATATCGAAGCGGCGGCGCTGGAATTCACCGGCATCAAGCTGGACCACCCGCTGCGCATGGCCGTGAGCGAAGAAAGCGCGCTCACCGATATCTTCCGCGGCGTGCGCAAAGCGCTCAAGGCCAATGGCTGCAAGCGGGCGATCCTGGTCGGCCATAACAGCAGCTTCGACTTGGGCTTCCTCAACGCCGCGGTGGCGCGCAACGATCTCAAGCGCAACCCCTTCCACCCGTTCTCCAGCTTCGACACCGCGACGCTGGCGGGGCTGGCCTATGGTCAGACCGTACTGGCGCGGGCCTGCCAGAGTGCCGATATCGACTTCGATGGGCGCGAGGCGCATTCGGCACGTTACGACACCGAGAAGACCGCCGAGCTGTTCTGCGGGATCGTCAACCGCTGGAAAGAGATGGGCGGCTGGCGCGACTTCAACGACTGAGTCGAAATCCTGGGGCGCGCAGCGCTCCAGGATGCCAGACACAAAAAAACCGGCCACATGGGCCGGTTTTTTTACGCGTGGCGATTACAGCTTGCCAGCGTTCTCGCTCAGGTAGGCCGCAACACCTTCCGGCGAAGCGTTCATACCCTTGTCGCCTTTCTTCCAGTTGGCCGGGCAGACTTCGCCGTGCTCTTCGTGGAATTGCAGGGCGTCAACCAGACGCAGCAGCTCGTCCATGTTACGGCCCAGTGGCAGGTCGTTGACGATCTGCGAACGAACAACGCCGTTCTTGTCGATCAGGAAGGCACCACGGAAGGCTACGCCGCCTTCGGACTCGACGTCGTAGGCCTTGCAGATTTCGTGGGTGATGTCGGCCGCCAGGGTGTACTTGACCTGACCGATACCGCCGTTGTTGACCGGGGTGTTACGCCAGGCGTTGTGGGTGAAGTGCGAGTCGATCGACACGCCAATCACTTCCACGCCACGGGCTTCGAAGTCAGGAATGCGGTTGTCCAGGGCGATCAGCTCGGACGGGCAGACGAAGGTGAAGTCCAGTGGGTAGAAGAACACCAGGCCGTACTTGCCCTTGATGGCCGAAGCCAGGTTGAAGCTGTCGACGATCTCGCCGTTGCCCAGCACGGCTGGAACGGTGAAGTCCGGGGCTTGTTTACCAACGAGCACGCTCATTCGTTATCTCCTGATGATGGTGAAAAACCGTTGCCCGGGCGAGGCTGGCACGCCCGGCATCCAACAAAGGCCGACCATCATACACGGCTTATCGTGACAGGCCGAATCGAACCACCGGTCGCGGGAAGATGAAGCTTTCTTCAAGTGCTTTGACAAGCATTCTCATTACCATTAAGCTCCACCCCATCGACTCAACCAGCGATGGTCTGACCTTATGTATGTATGTCTCTGCGTCGGCGTAACCGATGGACAGATCCGTGATGCGATCTACGAAGGATGCTGCAGCTACAAGGAAGTCCGTGCCGCCACCAACGTCGCCAGCCAGTGCGGCAAGTGTGCGTGCCTCGCCAAGCAGGTGGTCCGTGAAACATTGACAGACCTTCAGCTCAGTCAAACGGCCGCCCTGCCTTATCCGGTAGAATTTAACGCCGTCTGAAACACCCCGATTTTGAAGAACCGGACCTCGTGTCCGGTTTTTTTATGCCTGTAATTCAATAAGTTAGCCTTCGAACGCGGTTCACAAACATTCTTATTCCTATTAATTTTCACTTATTATTCAAGAACTTAGGTTTGACAACGCGAAGTTGTCGGGCTCAAACTTCCTGCATTGGCACACTTCTACAGGGCAGGAACCCGATCATGAAAGGCGACGTAAGCGTCATCCAGCATCTCAACAAGATCCTCGGAAACGAGCTGGTCGCGATCAACCAGTACTTCCTGCACGCACGCATGTACGAAGATTGGGGCCTGAACAAGCTCGGCAAGCACGAGTACAAGGAATCCATCGACGAGATGAAGCACGCTGACAAGCTGATCAAGCGTATTCTCTTCCTCGAAGGCATCCCCAACGTCCAGGACCTGGGCAAGCTGCTGATCGGCGAGCACACCAAGGAAATGCTCGAGTGCGATCTGAAGATCGAGCAGAAAGGCCTGGTTGACCTGAAAGCCGCCATCGCGCACTGCGAAACGGTCGGCGACTTCGGCTCCCGCGAATTGCTCGAAGACATCCTCGAGTCCGAGGAAGAGCACATCGACTGGCTGGAAACCCAGCTGGGCCTGATCGACAAGATCGGCATCGAGAACTACCTGCAGTCGCAGATGGGCGAAGAATAAGCCTCCCTGGATAGCACCCATGAAAAAGCCCCGCCTAGGCGGGGCTTTTTCATGCCGGCGGTAAACCTGGATCAGGCCTCGGAAGCCTTGGCCTTGGCGGCTGCTTCCTTGATCAGGGTCTGCAGCTCACCCTTCTCGAACATCTCCAGCATGATGTCGCTGCCCCCCACCAGCTCACCACCTACCCACAGCTGAGGGAAGGTTGGCCAGTTGGCATACTTGGGCAGGTTGGCGCGGATTTCCGGGTTCTGCAGGATGTCGACGTAGGCGAATTTCTCGCCACAACCCATCACAGCCTGCGAAGCACGGGCCGAGAAGCCGCACTGCGGGGCATTCGGCGAGCCTTTCATGTAAAGCAGAATGGTGTTGTTGGCAATCTGCTCTTTGATTGTTTCGATGATATCCATGGAGCACCTCGGCTGAACTTTCCGACACGGTCGTCGGCACGGTGACGCATTGTATCGGAAAGCCGAGTGTCGTGCTCGGTAATGGACCTGGGGCGTCAAGCCGCCCCATTTCGCAATCAGGCCGCCTCCACCTGCACCGGTACTCCATTGAGCGCGGCATTGCCCGACAACGCATCGCGCAGCCGTTCATCGGTCAGGTCATTGGCACTCACCCCCGGCTGTGCGTGGGCAATCTGCAAGCGAACACCCTGGCGACCATGCCCGTAGCCATGCGGCAGGCTGACCACCCCGGGCATCACCTCTTCACTGGCCAGAACCTGCACCTCCAGGCTACCGGTACGCGAGCGAACCCTTACCCATTGCCCGTCCTCGAGCTGGCGCTGCTGCAAGTCCTGCGGATGCATCAGCAATTGGTGCCGTGGCTTGCCTTTGACCAGGCGATGGAAGTTGTGCATCCAGGAATTGTTGCTGCGCACATGCCGACGGCCAATCAGCAACAACTGGTCGTGCGCCATCGGCACCTGCCGCGCCAAGCGCTGGAGATCGTCGAGCAGCACCTGTGGCGCGGCCTGCACAACCTGACCTGGGGTACGCAGCCGAGCAGCAAGATTGGGTTGCAACGGCCCCAGGTCGAGTCCATGAGGGTAGGCGTCCAGCGCCTGCAACGACAACCCCCATGGCGACGCCTCGCCGCGCGGGCCTTTGCGCAGCGCCAGGTCGATCATCTGCGCCGGAGGCAGGGTCGGCTTTAACTCGAGCGCCGCACGCTCGGCGAACGCCCGCGCCAGCCCGACAAAGATCTCCCAATCATGTAGCGCCCCCTCTGGCTTGGCCAGGATCGCTCGGTTGAAACGGGTGACGTTGCGCACTGCCAGCAGGTTGAAAGTGCTGTCGTAGTGATCGTTTTCCAGCGCCGACGTGGAAGGCAGGATCAGGTCGGCGTGGCGCGTGGTTTCATTGATGTACAGGTCGATGCTGAGCATGAACTCAAGGCCCGCCAGCGCCCCGTCGAGCTGGCGGCCGTTGGGCGTGGACAACACCGGATTGCCGGCGACGGTCACCAGCGCCCTCACCTGACCTTCGCCGGGTGTCAGCACTTCCTCGGCCAACGCCGCAACTGGCAGCTCCCCGCCGTACTCCGGCAGGCCAGAGACCCGGCTCTGCCACTGGTTGAAGTGACCGCCCGAGGTACTGGCGACCAGGTCAACCGCAGGCTCGGTGCACAGTGCACCACCTTGGCGATCGAGGTTGCCGGTGACCAGATTGATCAGTTGCACCAGCCAATGGCAGAGCGTGCCGAAGGTCTGGGTGGAGACACCCATGCGCCCGTAGCACACGGCACTGCCGGCCGCAGCGAAATCGCGCGCCAGCTGGCGAATCTGCCCGGCCTCGATACCGCACAGCGGGCTCATGGCTTGCGCCGTGAAGGGCGAGATCGCCTCGCGCACCTGCTCGAGCCCATCGATCGGCAGATGCGAGCCGCGCGCCAGGTTTTCACTGAACAAGGTGTTGAGCAGGCCACACAGCAACGCCGCATCACCGCCAGGACGGATGAACAGGTGCTGATCGGCCATCGCCGCCGTTTCACTGCGTCGGGGGTCGATCACCACCAGCCGCCCGCCGCGGGCACGCAGCGCCTTCAAGCGTTTTTCCACGTCCGGCACGGTCATGATGCTGCCGTTGGACGCCAATGGGTTGCCGCCGAGGATGAGCATGAAATCGGTGTGGTCGATATCGGGGATCGGCAGCAGCAGGCCATGGCCATACATCAGGTGGCTGGTCAGGTGCTGGGGCAACTGGTCGACGGAGGTGGCGGAAAACCGGTTGCGCGTCTTGAGCAGCCCCAGAAAGTAGTTGCTGTGAGTCATCAACCCGTAATTGTGCACGCTGGGATTGCCCTGGTAGACCGCCACGGCGTTGCGCCCATGCGCCTGCTGGATGCTCCACAAGCGTTCGGCAGCCAGCGCAAATGCCTCATCCCAGGCGATTGGCTCCCAGCGCTCCCCCACGCGCCGATGAGGCTGGCGCAAGCGGTCAGGGTCTTCCTGGATGTCCTGCAGCGCCACCGCCTTGGGACAGATGTGTCCTCGGCTGAATGGGTCCTGCGGATCGCCCTTGATCGCGCTGATCGACGCCCGCCCATCGGGCGCATGGCTGACTTCGATATTGAGGCCGCAGATGGCCTCGCACAGGTGACAGGCACGGTGATGCAGGGTCTTGGTCATGGCCGCCTCTGCCTTGTTGTTCTGGAAGCTCCGACTATGCCCCCGGCCGATCACCGATGCCACGCCGCTTAGTCGTGTGAATCGGACGTCATCAGGCACACGATTCGCGACACGGCGTTTGCCAAAGCCCTGCCAAGCCGTGTACAACCCCCTGTAGAAAATAAAAAACAGACCTTCCACAAGGGTTTACGACACCCTTTGAAACAGCCCCGCTGTTTCCCCTCTTGGTTTCAGGCGACATTTAATTATAGTATTGCGCCTTTCCCTATTCCGTCCGCCCCGTGCGGCTTACGCCGCAGGTCACTCCCGTTGTCAAAAAAAACCATACGGTCGACCTGCAAACCGTTGCAGATAAGGTAGTCAATCATGAGCACCAGGCACTTTCTCTCCCTGCTGGATTTCACCGCTGACGAATTGCTCGGCGTGATCCGTCGAGGCATCGAGCTGAAGGACCTGCGCAAGCGAGGCGTGCTCTTCGAACCCCTGAAGAACCGCGTGCTGGGCATGATCTTCGAGAAGTCATCGACCCGCACCCGCGTATCGTTCGAAGCGGGCATGATCCAGCTCGGCGGCCAGGCAATCTTCCTGTCCCCGCGCGACACGCAACTGGGTCGCGGCGAGCCGATCAGCGACAGCGCCATCGTGCTCTCGAGCATGGTCGACGCGGTGATGATCCGCACCCATGCCCACAGCACCCTGACCGAATTCGCCGCGCATTCGAAGGTGCCGTTGATCAATGGCCTGTCCGACGAATCGCACCCCTGCCAACTGCTGGCCGACATGCAGACCTTCGTCGAACACCGTGGCTCGATCCAGGGCAAGACCGTGGCCTGGATCGGCGATGGCTTCAACATGTGCAACTCCTACATCGAGGCGGCCCGCCAGTTCGATTTCCAGCTGCACATTGCCTGCCCGGAGGGCTACGAGCCCGATCCACGCTTCCTCGAGCTCGGTGGCGAACGCGTACGGATCATCCGTGATCCGAAGGAAGCGGTACGCGGCGCGCACCTGGTGACCACGGATGTCTGGACTTCCATGGGTCAGGAAGAGGAAACTGCACGGCGCCTGGCGCATTTCGCGCCGTACCAGGTCACCCGCGAACTGCTCGACCTGGCGGCACCCGACGCCCTGTTCATGCACTGCCTGCCCGCCCACCGCGGTGAGGAAATCAGCCAGGATCTGCTCGACGACCCACGTTCGGTCGCCTGGGACCAGGCCGAGAACCGCCTGCATGCACAGAAGGCCCTTCTTGAATTCCTTGTAGAACCGGCTTACCACCACGCATGAGTCAACCCCTGCTGCTCAACCTGCGCAACCTCGCCTGTGGCTATGGCGAGCAGCGCATCGTCCAGAACCTCAACCTGCACCTGAACGCAGGCGACATTGGTTGCCTGCTGGGCTCTTCGGGTTGCGGCAAAACCACCACCCTGCGCGCCATCGCCGGCTTCGAGCCGGTGCATGACGGCGAGATCCAGCTGGCCGGGGACGTCATCTCCCGCGCAGGCTTCACCCTCGCCCCCGAAAAACGCCGGATCGGCATGGTGTTCCAGGACTACGCGCTGTTCCCACACCTGACCGTGGCACAGAACATTGCCTTCGGCATCGGCAAGCATCCGCGCCAAGGCGAAGTGGTCGAGGAAATGCTCGAGCTGGTCAAGCTCGGCAGTCTGGGCGCACGCTACCCCCATGAACTTTCCGGCGGCCAGCAGCAGCGTGTCGCCCTGGCCCGCGCGCTGGCGCCAGAGCCGCAATTGCTACTGCTCGACGAACCGTTCTCCAACCTCGACGTGGAGCTGCGCCGACGCCTGAGCCACGAGGTGCGCGACATTCTCAAGAGCCGCGGCACCAGCGCAATTCTGGTCACCCACGACCAGGAAGAAGCCTTCGCCGTCAGCGATCATGTCGGCGTGTTCAAGGAAGGTCGCCTGGAACAATGGGATACGCCCTACAACCTCTATCACGAGCCACAGACGCCGTTCGTGGCCAGCTTCATCGGCCAGGGCTACTTCATCCGCGGCCAGATGAGCAGCCCGGAATCGGTGAACACCGAGCTCGGTGAACTGCGCGGCAATCGTGCCTACCTGATGCCGGTGGGCAGTTCGGTGGATGTCCTGCTGCGTCCGGACGACATCGTGCACGCACCAGACAGCACGCTGCGCGCGCGCATCAATGGCAAGAGTTTCCTGGGCGCCTCGACGCTCTATCGCCTGGAATTGCCCACCGGTAGCCAGCTGGAGGCGATTTTCCCCAGTCATGTCGATCACCAGGTCGGCCAGGACGTAGGCATCGCCGTAGCGGCTGACCATCTGGTGCTGTTCGCCGTACCGGGAAGTGTCGCGGCGCAGTTGCAGATACAGGAAAACGGCGTGCGCCGCTACAGCTCGGCGACCTGAAGCCGCTTTCCTGCACGCCCTCAGCCTCTGCCGATCCCGGCAAACGTGCCCTGGGTATGCTCGGCCAGCACCGCGGCTGCCAGCTCCACCTCGAGCCCGCGCCGTCCGGCGCTGACATGAATGCTGGCGAACTGCTGCGCCGACTCATCGATGAAGGTGCGCAGGCGCTTCTTCTGCCCTAAAGGGCTGATGCCACCGACCAGATAACCCGTGGCCCGCTGGGCCGCGGCAGGGTCGGCCATCTCGCACTTCTTTACCCCCGCAGCCTGGGCGAGCGCCTTGAGATCGAGCGTGCCGATCACCGGCACCACTGCCACCAGCAACTCACCTTTCTCGCTGCTGGCCAGCAGCGTCTTGAACACCTGCTGCGGATCGAGCCCGAGCTTCTCGGCGGCTTCCAGGCCATAGGAGGCGGATTTGGGGTCGTGTTCGTAGCTGAGCACGCGATGTTCGGCGCGCGCCTTCTTCAGCAGGTCGAGTGCGGGGGTCATGTACAGCTCCAGTCAATGACAGCTTGCCGGCTACTTTAGGGCAAATCCCGGGGGCCAGCCAGCGGACTTCGGGGCGTGCACCGGACCTGTGCAGGCAGGTTCATGTTCGTGGGTCAGAATGTGGCCGACCGTTCACTTTCGACCTTTGACATCAGCGTTTCTTGTCTATATTTTTTCGTTTATGAAGAAAATGCGCACATAAATAGTGCACACCCGTACACTCGCCGGTCGTTCATGGGGATGGACAACCGGCGTCGACACCCGAGCGCCCAGCGCCTCACAACAACAAGAACCGAAGGTCCTACATGACGACAGCTCTACGACAACCAACGCTTTCCGGCCAGTGCATGGCCGAGTTCCTGGGTACAGCATTGCTCATCTTCTTCGGTACCGGTTGCGTGGCCGCGCTCAAGGTCGCGGGTGCCAGCTTCGGACTCTGGGAAATCAGCATCATCTGGGGTGTCGGCGTCAGCATGGCGATCTACCTCAGCGCTGGCGTTTCCGGTGCGCACCTGAACCCGGCCGTCAGCATCGCGCTGACCCTGTTCGCCGGTTTCGACAGGCGCAAACTGCCTTTCTATATACTCGCCCAGGTCTGCGGCGCGTTTTGTGGTGCGGCATTGGTCTACACCCTGTACAGCACGCTGTTCTTCGATTTCGAACAGGCGCACAGCATGGTCAGGGGCAGCCAGGCCAGTCTCGAGCTGGCGTCGGTGTTTTCCACCTATGCGCATCCGTCGCTGTCCATCGGCCAGGCGTTCTTGGTTGAAGTGGTGATCACTGCCATTCTCATGGCCGTGATCATGGCGCTGACCGATGACAACAACGGCCTGCCGCGTGGCGCCACCGCACCGCTGCTGATCGGCCTGCTGATCGCGGTGATCGGCAGCGCCATGGGGCCGCTCACCGGCTTCGCGATGAACCCGGCACGGGATTTCGGGCCCAAACTCATGACATTCCTGGCGGGTTGGGGCGAAATTGCCTTCACGGGTGGACGGGACATTCCCTACTTCCTGGTTCCGGTGTTCGCACCGATCATCGGCGCGTGTCTGGGGGCTGCGGGCTATCGCGTCCTGATTGCCCGCAACCTGCCGACGGCCGACGCCACGAACCCACAGACAGATGCTGCTACCCAGGGCGATACTCAAACTTCCTGAGACCGGCGCTGCGCGATCTCGCCCGCCCTCCCTGACTCACTCCCTTTTCGTGCAAGGCAACGACCATGACAGACACCCAGGATAAGAACTACATCATCGCCCTGGACCAGGGCACCACCAGTTCGCGGGCGATCATCTTCGACCGCGACGCCAATGTGGTCGGCACCTCCCAGCGCGAGTTCGCCCAACACTATCCGCAAGCTGGCTGGGTCGAACACGACCCGATGGAGATCTTCGCCACGCAGAGCGCGACCATGGTCGAGGCCCTGGCGCAGGCAGGCCTGAGCCACGCCCAGGTGGCAGCGATCGGCATCACCAACCAGCGCGAAACTACCGTGGTGTGGGACAAGGAAACCGGTCGCCCGGTATACAACGCCATCGTCTGGCAGTGCCGCCGCAGCACCGAGATCTGTGCGCAGCTCAAGCGTGACGGCCACGAGCAGTACATCCGCGAAACCACCGGCCTGGTCACCGACCCATACTTCTCCGGCACCAAGCTCAAGTGGATCCTCGACAACGTCGAAGGCGCCCGCGAACGTGCCGAACGGGGCGAACTGCTGTTCGGCACCGTCGACAGCTGGCTGATCTGGAAATTCTCCGGCGGCAAGGTGCACGTCACCGACTACACCAACGCCTCACGCACGCTGATGTTCAACATTCACACCCTGCAATGGGATGACAAGCTGCTGGACATCCTCGGCATCCCGCGGCAGATGCTGCCCCAGGTGCGCCCGTCCTCGGAGGTCTACGGCCACACCAAGAGCGGTATCGCCATCGCCGGTATCGCCGGCGACCAGCAGTCGGCGCTGTTCGGCCAGATGTGCGTGGAGCCGGGCCAGGCCAAGAATACCTATGGCACCGGCTGCTTCCTGCTGATGAACACCGGCGACAAGGCCGTCACCTCGTCCCATGGCCTGCTCACCACCATCGCCTGCGGCCCTCGTGGCGAAGTGGCCTACGCCCTCGAAGGCGCAGTGTTCAACGGTGGCTCCACGGTCCAATGGCTGCGCGACGAGCTGAAGATCGTCAACGACGCGCTCGACACCGAGTATTTCGCCAGCAAGGTGAAGGACAGCAACGGCGTCTACCTGGTGCCTGCCTTCACCGGCCTCGGCGCCCCCTACTGGGATCCGTACGCCCGCGGCGCGCTGTTCGGCCTGACCCGTGGCGTCAAGGTCGACCACATCATCCGTGCCGCCCTGGAGTCGATCGCCTACCAGACCCGCGACGTGCTCGACGCCATGCAGCACGACTGCGGCCAGCGCCTCTCGGAGCTGCGCGTGGACGGTGGCGCGGTGGCCAACAACTTCCTCATGCAGTTCCAGGCCGACATCCTCGGCACCTGCGTGGAGCGTCCGAAAATGCGCGAAACCACCGCCCTCGGCGCCGCCTACCTGGCAGGCCTGGCCTGTGGCTTCTGGAGCAGCCTCGACGAGTTGCGCGACAAGGCGATCATCGAACGCGAGTTCAGCCCGCAACTGGATGACGCGCAGAAAGAAAAGTTGTACGCGGGCTGGAAGAAAGCCATCGAGCGCACCCGCGACTGGGAAGATCACGAAGGCTGACGTCAGCCTCTCACTTGATCCGTTCAGGAACGGCCTTGCACGCCCGATCGCGGCGCAAGGCCGCTTCCACAGAAGTACCAGCACAGGCTAGCGACAACAGTCTACTGGTCGTCATCCCCTTCCTACGGCATCATTGCAGCATTTGTCCGGCAGCCCCAAAGGACCGCCCATGAATCTGCCCCCTCGCCAACAACAAATCCTCGAACTGGTGCGCGAACGCGGCTACGTCAGTATCGAGGAAATGGCGCAGTTGTTCGTCGTCACGCCCCAGACCATCCGTCGCGACATCAACCAGCTCGCCGAGGTCAACCTGCTGCGCCGCTATCACGGTGGTGCCGCATATGACTCGAGCGTGGAGAACACTGCCTACGCCATGCGCGCCGACCAGATGCGCGACGAGAAACAACGCATCGCCGAGGCCGTCGCCCGGCAGATCCCCGATCACGCCTCGCTGTTCATCAATATCGGCACCACCACCGAATCCATCGCCCGGGCCCTGCTCAACCACAGCCACCTGAAGGTCATCACCAACAACTTGCACGTGGCGTCGATCCTCGGTGCCAAGGATGACTTCGAAGTCCTGGTGGCAGGCGGTACGGTTCGCCGTGACGGCGGTGTGGTGGGGCAGGCCAGCGTCGACTTCATCAGCCAGTTCAAGGTCGATTTCGCCCTGGTCGGCATCAGTGGCATCGACGAAGACGGCAGCCTGCTGGACTTCGACTACCAGGAAGTACGGGTATCCCAGGCCATCATCGCCAATGCCCGGCAGGTCATCCTTGCTGCCGACTCCAGCAAGTTCGGGCGCAACGCCATGGTGCGCCTGGGCTCGATCAACCTGATCGACTGCCTGGTGACCGACCAGCATCCCACTCCCACACTCACGCAACTGCTGAACCAGTACAAGATCCGCCTGGAAGTGGTCTGAGCGCGCACCGCTGCACCTCGCCGGTGGTGATCCGCCGGTGAGACAGCGCCATGGAATGTTCACTAATGTTCACTTTATTGCCATCTGATCAGAATTTTCTATGATCAGCGACTGGCGATGGCCATTTTGTTGCGCTACTATTTTCGGAAACGAACATAGATGTTCACATTCGCTGTGAACCGCTCCCAGGAGGCCTTGCCCGTGTCCCAGCCCGTCCAGCCCCAGCCGCCCCTCGCCGACTGCTATGACCTCGCCGTGATCGGCGGTGGCATCAATGGCGTCGGTATCGCCGCCGATGCTGCTGGGCGCGGCCTAAAGGTCTTCCTGTGCGAGAAGGACGACCTGGCCCAGCACACCTCCTCGGCGAGCAGCAAGCTTATCCATGGTGGCCTGCGCTACCTGGAACACTACGAATTCCGCCTGGTACGTGAAGCCCTGGCCGAGCGGGAAGTGCTGCTGGCCAAGGCGCCGCACATCGTCAAACCCATGCGCTTCGTGTTGCCACACCGTCCGCACCTGCGTCCGGCCTGGATGATTCGCGCCGGCCTGTTCCTCTACGATCATCTGGGCAAGCGCAAACGCCTGGGCGCCTCGCGCAGCCTGCGTTTTGGTGCCGGATATCCGCTCAAGCCCACGATCACCCGCGGTTTCGAATATGCCGATTGCGCAGTCGATGACGCTCGCCTGGTGGTACTCAACGCCATGGCTGCCCGCGAAAAAGGTGCCCACCTGCACACCCGTACCCGCTGCTTGCGCGCCGAACGTGTCGATGGCCTGTGGCAGGTTGAGCTGCAGCATGCCGACGGTAGCCTGCAGACCATCCGCGCCCGCGCCCTGGTCAACGCCGCCGGCCCCTGGGTGGCAAGCTTCATCAAGGACGACCTCAAGCTGGATGCGCCCTACGGCATCCGCCTGATCCAGGGCAGCCATCTCATCGTGCCGCGGCTGTACGAAGGCGAACACGCCTACATCCTGCAGAACGAAGACCAGCGCATCGTCTTCTGCATCCCTTATCTGGACCGCTTCACCCTGATCGGCACCACCGACCGTGAATACAGCGGCGACCCGGCCAAGGTGGCGATCACCGACGCGGAAACCGACTACCTGCTCAAGGTGGTCAACGAACATTTCAATCATCAATTGTCACGCGCCGACATCCAGCACACCTACTCCGGCGTACGCCCGCTGTGCAACGACGAGTCGGACAACCCCTCGGCCGTTACCCGCGACTACACCCTGGCGTTGTCCGCCAGCGAGGGGCAGGCGCCCCTGCTTTCGGTGTTCGGCGGCAAGCTGACCACCTACCGCAAGCTGGCAGAGTCGGCCATGGCCGAACTCAAGCCCTTCTTCTCCCAGATGCGCGGCAGCTGGACTGCCAGTGCGCCATTGCCAGGCGGCGAAGGCATGACCAGCGTGCAGGCCCTGGTCGATGCCGTTCTGGCGCGCCACGGCTGGCTGCCGGTGGACATCGCCAAGCGCTGGGTACTGACTTACGGCAGTCGGGTCTGGCGTCTGCTCGAAGGTGTACAAGGGCCGGACGATCTTGGTCAGTCGATCGGTGGCGGCTTGTTCAGCCGCGAGGTGGACTACCTGTGCGCCGCGGAATGGGCCGTCAGCGTGGACGATATTCTTTGGCGTCGCACCAAACTGGGCCTGTTCACCAGTGCTGCCGAGCAACAGGCCCTGGCCGACTACCTGCAGCAGGCCGCCTCGAACCGGGCCCGGGTCCGCGCGGCCTGAGTCCATCGACGGGGTGGCGCCGCGCCAGCCCGTCCCTGTTTCTACACACGAGCAAACGCCTCTTCGGCCAGTTCGCGCAGCAGCTTGCGTTCGGCGATAGCGTACTCGTCCTTGAGGGCCCTGCTGCGCAGATCGAACGTCCACTCGTCGATCGCCCCCTTGCCTACGTAAGCCTCCAGATCGGCCAAGCGCGTATGAAAGCGCTCTATTACCTCGCCGAACCTGTCGTTGTAATGATGTCGCGCATAGGCTTCCCAGAACGGACGCTGCGATAGGGAATCAGCGAGCGACTGGGTGTTCTCGGCCGCCAGGACCTCCCGTCGGGCCCGCAACAAGTCGCTGGTGTTGACGTTGGCGAAACTCTGGTAATGCATCGTCTCGGGTTCGATCGGCAGGTCCAGGGCGTAAGCCAGTTTGAGCCGGTAGAAAAGACGAATCTCCACCTCATCCACCAATGCCCAGGCGTGCAGACGCATGGACTCGACATGCCTGGCCGCGATCCGGTCCAGTTCATCCAGGCGAAAGAGCCCTCGCCCCAGACGCAGCAACGCCGATTCCGTCTGGCTGGCAGGTAGATCGCAGGTGGCGCGTTCGGCCAGGATGCTGATCTCCATCTGCTCCAGCACCAGCAGCAAGCGGTCCTCGCAGGTCCGTGGTCCGGCCGCCTCGAGGAACACCCGGTCACGCAACAGCTCGTGCTGCTCGCACTGCTCCAGGATACGCCAGACCCTCGCGCGAAAACGCTCAGGCGCATCGCTGAAGTCCTCGCTATTGGAGAAATCGGCCAGAAACCGAAACAATCCCTGCGACCCCGTCTCGCCCTGCAGCGTGTGCCATAGTCGATGACGCTGACTACGGATGTCGTCCGCGACCGATCCGGTCCATGCATCGCGCACCGAATCGTCCAGGCTGTGGTGCTTGAACGACGGCAGCCGATGCGCATCGGTGGCAGAGCCGGCAGCAGCCTGGTCCAGCAGTGACTCGCTGGCCTGGTCCAGTGGATTGTCGTGCAGCGCGACCACCTCAAGTTGATCGCGCAAGCTCGCCAGGTCCTGGCGCAACTGGCGAATACTGTTTTCACGCAGATCGACGATGCCGCGCAATGGCAGGTTCTGCGGCATGGCCTCAAGACCGGTCGAGCGCAACCGGACATCGCGCAGGCGCGAGCGTGCGGGCAACACGGGCGGGCGTCCGAGCGGGTTGCGATCGAGGTCGAGCAGTTGCAGCGTGGATAACCTGGCCAGCAGGTCGTCTGCGGCCTGATCCAGGACAATACGATTGGAAGCCAACCGCAACTGTTGCAACTGCCCCAGGCGCGCAACACCCGAAGGAATGGTCGCCAGCCGGTTCCCGGACAAGTCGAGCTCCACGAGGTTCGAGAAACGTGAAAGAAAATCGTCCTCGACCCGCTGCAAACCCATGTTTCTCAGGCGCAAGCGCCGAACATGCCCGAAGTCGATGCCCACCGGCAGCACGGGCAAGCTGTCGAGCACCTCGCCATCAAGCTCAAGCACATAGTCATCCGCCGAATCGGTGAGCTTGCGTCGCCAGCTGCGCCGGATCGCCGCGGCGACTCTGCGGCGCCTGAGCGCATCCAGCGGGCCGGTCCGTTGGCCACGCCACTGCTCCAGCCCCTGGCGTAATCGACCCAACTGCTGCTGCAATCGACTGTAATGCTCCCATAGGCCTTCTCCTGCACGGGTCAAGTTTTCCAGGTACGCGGTGAGCTGAGTCTCGTTGAGCAACGGAAAGACCTGCTGGATACCTCTGCGGATCGCCTCACGGCTGCTTTCACCCCGCCCACTGAGGGCATACCCCAGACGCCCGTCGGCAAAACGCCGCGGCGGGCGCAACCCGGCAGCGGTGGGCGTCAGGCCAATCAGTTCAGCCACCTTGGCGCGATCGGCGAACGCCAGGGTCATCAGATGCTCACGCAGCGTGGCCAGGCTGTCGCCCTCGGGCATCAGCGCCTGGCGTTGGGTGTCGTCCAGGCTAGGCAACACGACTTCCAGCAGGTCAGGTGACGTCAGCGACGAGCCTTGGCGCTGATAGCCTTGTGCGCTGCGCAACACGTACTCGACAGTCGCTGCATCCGTCGCCCCCCGGCTCGCCAGCAGCGCACCATCGGCCGTTGTCTGGCGCAACTCGATACGCACCGACGAGGGCCAGGCAGCCGCCTGGTCGATCAACCCCAGCACCAGACGCTCACTGTCGGCGTTGCTCGCCCAGGGCCAGCGCACGCCCGCGCACGCACGATCGATACGGTGTTCGCGCAGGCTCCAGCGCGCCCTTTCCGCCAGGGCCAGCGGCAAGCGCTGACGGCTGACCATCTCGTCAAGCTCCGCACTGCTGGCGTTGGCAAGCACCTCACGCACGCAGCGAATCGGCAGCCCTGCGAAGGCGGCGAGCACCAGTTTGTCTTCTGCAGTTGCCAGCGGCTGCCGCGCAATCAACTGCGCATCGAGGTCGGCGGCATTCAATGCGGGCGACTGCTCATGGATCTGATAGCGTTCCAGCACCTCGTGAAGGCGGGCAGGCACCTGCGCGTTTTCCAGATGAAGCCGACGCAACTGCGCCTGCTCGAAGCCGGTCACCTGCAGCAGTTGCTCGGCAAGCAGATCGGTCACCTCGCTGAAGGCAATGCCAAAGCGCCGCAATATCAGCCCGGCCCCCTGCCAGCACTGGGGCTGCTCGTAGGCATGGCGCCAGCCGCCTCTGCCGTTTTCATGCACCTGCGGCCGATGAGCGTGCTCACGCACCGGGTGCCGAGCCCGCGCGATGCGATCCTTCGGGTCATCGATCACCTGCAAGGTCATATCGGGCAGCGCCAGCATCCGCCCTTGCGTAGCGTCCGCCGGCACTTCGCTGCCGGCGTGATAGCCCGGCAAGCGCCCATCGATCAGCCGCAACGCCCCCGCCTCGTTACGCAGCGGCACCAGGGCATCGACGAAGGCCACCCGCTGCAGCGCCTCCCTCGCTGCCGAAGCCCCAATGCCAACGGCTACGCCGACCGCGATGTTTTCAGCCACACCGAAGAGGTGATCCAGCGCACCTTGCCGATCACCGACGCTCCAATCCAGGTAGCCCTCGTACACTTCATCGGCAATCTGCAGGGCCCCCACCACCAGCATGGCCTGCCCGAGCAGCGGGACGAACAGCCCGGCCAGGTTCAGTACATCGAGCCCCAGGCCGAGGTAGGCATCCAGACGCTCGCGCCGATCCTCCTCATCTTCATCGCCGGTGGGCACCGCCAGTACCCGCGCGTCGTCGAAGAGCTTGGCGATGTGCAATTCACGCAAGTAGGCGAACAGCTTTCCGTCGATGGCCTGATGGCGTCCATCCAGCGCCAACGTTTCACCTGTGCCCAGCGCCCGGTTCAACTCGAGGAGGCGGGAGAAGAAACGAGGTCGATCACGCTCACTGACAAAACGGGAAAAGAACGTGCGATAGGATTTGTCAGTCAACTTCTCGGCCAACGCCTGGTACAGCGCGGCCCATGAAGGGTATCGCGCCACTGGCTGCCGCGCATCGCCTGGTAGCCAGGCGATCACCCCGCGCACCGCGGCGTCTGGACTGGCGCGCACCTCCAGCGTGACCACACCACGGATGCACTTGCCCAGCAGGTACAACTGGCGTGGAATCACCGACGACGAGACCGGCGGAACGATCGGCCTGGGCGCGATCAACGGCAACAGTTCCAGATAGCTCTGCTCGTCCAGCTCGCCCTTGAGCACGGCCACGCGCACCGCGACCTCCAGGTGCGCGGCCAGACTCTCTTCGAACAGACCATGCACCTTGGCGGGCGAATCCGACGGGCGCAGTTGCTGCGCCAACACGGCTTGGTACGCCTTGCCCAGGTCAAGCGTGCGACACAGCCCGGCAAACGCTTCGAAGCCCATTCCCAAGTGCTTGCCGGTGGCATCGATCAGTTGCCCCGTGCGCCCGGGTGCCGGCTTGGTTTCGGTGACGTGGTAGTTGTGCAGTGCCGCAGCCAGCAGCGTCTGCCGGGAAACATGGGTGAAGGTCGGCGCAGGCAGGGCCGCCGAGATGCTGGGCGTGACGATGCGCTGGCGAATTTTCACGGTGCTGTACCTGACATCCGGCCGTGCAATCGCGCGCCTGCGCAGCGCAGCGTCGATCAAGGGCTCGGCGAAGGCATCCAGAGACGGGATGGCATCGAGTATGGGCTTCAGGGCTTCGTTGGCCTTGGCCTGGCGGGTCATCGCCGCCTGCAGGGCCCTGAGGCGGTCGAGGGAGGCACCGGTCAACCAGGCAGGCAGGCGAGAGGCAATCAGGCTATCGATGGACTCGGGGTGGGGGGCGTAGGTCATGGCGCACACTCCTGGAAAGGAGCGCCAGTTGACCGCTTTCACGGTGGGCGACGTCGGTAGCCCTGTACCACCTGATCCCGGTATGGCACCCCGCGCCCATCCATTCGGATTTCCGAACGACACCAGCCCAGCCATTCGGAAACCCGCACGCCTTCCCTTGGAAATAATTCGTCAGAAAAGATTAATTTCCAGAAAATTCGCGGCGTTATGATGAATATGGGGGCTTGGCACGAGTCATGCTCTACACTTGGTAGCCGAACGCACACCGCTTCTTGTTGTGTTCGTTGAACGAAGAGTCCGCCAACGGCTCCATAAAAAAAACAAACGTCGAGGAAAATTTGATGCGTATCGTTCGTCAATTGCTGGGCGCTGCAATCGCCGCCGCCGTTATCGCTTCGCCGGTCATGGCCGAAGAACTGACCGGCACCCTGAAGAAGATCAAGGACTCCGGCACCATCACCCTGGGCCACCGTGACTCCTCCATTCCATTCTCCTACCTGGCTGGCAGCACTGAGCCCGTGGGCTACTCCCACGACGTCCAGCTGGCTGTGGTCGAGGCCCTGAAAAAGCAACTGGGCACCGACATCAAGGTCAAGTACAACCTCGTCACCTCCCAGACCCGCATCCCGCTGGTGCAGAACGGCACCGTCGACCTTGAGTGCGGCTCCACCACCAACAACGTCGAGCGCCAGCAGCAAGTCGGCTTCTCGGTCGGCATCTTCGAAGTCGGCACCCGCCTGCTGACCAAGGTCAAGGACGGTCAGCCCTCCTACAAAGACTTCCCGGACCTGGCTGGCAAGAACGTCGTGACCACCGCCGGCACCACCTCCGAGCGCCTGCTCAAGGCCATGAACGCCGACAAGCAGATGAAGATGAACGTGATTTCCGCCAAGGACCACGGTGAAGCCTTCAACATGCTCGAAAGCGGCCGCGCCGTAGCCTTCATGATGGACGACGCCCTGCTGGCCGGCGAAATGGCCAAGGCCAAGAAACCGACCGACTGGGTCATCACCGGCACCCCGCAATCCTACGAAATCTACGGCTGCATGGTCCGTAAGGACGATGCGCAGTTCAAGAAAGCGGTCGATGACGCCATCATCGCCTACTACAAGTCGGGCGCAGTGCAGAAGAGCTACGACAAGTGGTTCCAGCAGCCAATCCCACCGAAAGGCCTGAACCTGCAGTTCCCGATGAGCGATGAGCTGAAGAAACTGATCGCAGAGCCTACCGACAAGGCTGCGGACGACAAACAGTCCTGATCCCCTGCTGAAATGGCCCGTGTGCTCCGACGAGCACGAATCGAACCGACGGGCCACGCATAAGTGTCTAACCTTTACTTCCGAGGGCGCCCGCGCCCTTGGAAGTTCAAAGGTGCCCGTGAAACAACCGTCTGAGGGGAAATCCCGATGAATTACAACTGGGACTGGGGCGTGTTCTTCAAGTCCACCGGCGTGGGCAGCGAAGTCTATCTGGACTGGTACATCACCGGCCTGGGCTGGACCATCGCCATCGCCATCTCTGCCTGGATCATCGCCTTGCTGCTGGGATCGCTGCTTGGCGTCATGCGCACCGTGCCGAACCGCCTGGTTTCGGGCATCGCCACTGCCTACGTGGAACTGTTCCGCAACGTACCGCTGCTGGTGCAGCTGTTCATCTGGTACTTCCTGGTACCGGACCTGCTTCCGGAGGGCCTGCAGGAGTGGTTCAAGCAGGACCTCAACCCGACCACCTCGGCATTGATCAGCGTGATCATCTGCCTTGGCCTGTTTACCGCCGCGCGTGTCTGTGAACAAGTGCGCACCGGTATCCAGGCCCTGCCCCGCGGACAGGAGTCTGCCGGGCGCGCGATGGGCTTCAGCCTTCCGCAGATCTACATGAACGTGCTGCTGCCGCAGGCCTACCGGATCATCATTCCGCCGCTCACCTCCGAATTCCTGAACGTGTTCAAGAACTCCTCGGTGGCGTCGCTGATCGGCCTGATGGAGCTGCTGGCCCAGACCAAGCAGACCGCCGAATTCTCCGCCAACCTGTTCGAGGCCTTCACCCTGGCCACGCTGATCTACTTCACCCTGAACATGGGCCTGATGCTGCTGATGCGCATGGTCGAGAAGAAAGTCGCCGTGCCTGGCCTGATTTCCGTGGGAGGTAAATAATGGACATGGATTTCAGCGAAATCATCCCTGCCCTGCCCGCCTTGTGGGACGGCATGGTCATGACCTTGCAACTGATGGTCATGGGTGTGGTCGGTGGTATCGCGCTGGGGACCGTCCTGGCGCTGATGCGGTTGTCGTCGAGCAAGCTGCTGGCCAATATCGCCGGCGCCTACGTCAACTACTTCCGCTCCATCCCGCTGCTGCTGGTGATCACCTGGTTCTACCTGGCCGTGCCCTTCGTGCTGCGCTGGATTACCGGCGAAGACACCCCGATCGGCGCGTTCACCTCCTGCGTCGTGGCCTTCATGATGTTCGAGGCAGCCTACTTCTGCGAAATCGTGCGTGCCGGCGTGCAGTCGATCTCCAAGGGCCAGATGGGCGCCGCGCAGGCACTGGGCATGACCTACGGCCAGTGCATGCGCCTGATCATCCTGCCCCAGGCGTTCCGCAAGATGACCCCGCTGCTGCTGCAGCAGAGCATCATCCTGTTCCAGGACACCTCGCTGGTCTACACCGTGGGCCTGGTGGACTTCCTCAACTCGGCACGCGCCAACGGCGACATCATCGGACGCTCCCACGAGTTCCTGATCTTCGCCGGCGTCGTGTACTTCATTATCAGTTTCTCCGCTTCCTGGTTGGTCAAGCGTCTGCAAAAAAGGATCGCCGTATGATTTCCATCAAGAATGTCAACAAGTGGTACGGGGACTTCCAGGTGCTGACCGACTGCACCACCGAGGTCAAGAAAGGTGAAGTGGTGGTGGTCTGCGGCCCGTCCGGCTCGGGCAAATCCACCCTGATCAAGTGCGTCAACGCGCTGGAGCCGTTCCAGAAGGGCGACATCGTGGTCGACGGCACCTCGATCGCCGATCCGAAGACCAACCTGCCCAAACTGCGTTCGCGGGTGGGCATGGTGTTCCAGCACTTCGAGCTGTTCCCCCACCTGTCGATCACCGAGAACCTGACCATCGCCCAGCGCAAGGTGCTCGGCCGCAGCGAGGCGGAGGCCACCAAGAAAGGCCTGGCCCTGCTCGACCGGGTCGGACTCGGCGCCCATGCCAAGAAGCACCCCGGCCAGCTCTCCGGCGGCCAGCAGCAGCGCGTGGCGATCGCCCGCGCCCTGTCGATGGACCCGATCGTCATGCTGTTCGACGAACCAACCTCGGCACTGGACCCGGAAATGGTCAACGAAGTACTGGACGTAATGGTGGAGCTCGCCCACGAAGGCATGACCATGATGTGCGTGACCCACGAAATGGGCTTCGCCCGCAAGGTCGCCAACCGGGTGATCTTCATGGACAAGGGCAACATCATCGAGGACTGCCAGAAGGAAGATTTCTTCGGCAACCCCGAAGGCCGCCACGAACGCACCCAGCACTTCCTCAGCAAGATCCTGCAGCACTGATGATCCCGGTGTCCGCTGCCTGCCAGGGCAGCGGACGCTGGTCGTGACAAGGCCACTGTGATGAAATGCGATCCTTCGCTACTTCGCCCTGCCAAGCCTGCCGTGAAATCCCGCCTGATCCGCCAACTGTTCCTCCCACCACTGATCGTCCTGCTGATGGTCGGGCTGGGTCTGGTCGGCTACATGATCAGCGAAAACAACGGCATCCGCGCCCTGAGCGAGAACGGCGAGCGCCAGCTCGAGCTGCACGCGCGCACGGTCGAAAGCGAAATCAGCAAGTACACCTACCTGCCAAGCCTGC
Organism: Pseudomonas wayambapalatensis; assembly: GCF_049942315.1. Classification (NCBI taxonomy): domain Bacteria; kingdom Pseudomonadati; phylum Pseudomonadota; class Gammaproteobacteria; order Pseudomonadales; family Pseudomonadaceae; genus Pseudomonas; species Pseudomonas wayambapalatensis. The sequence continues at coordinate 27,167 of NZ_JBNFMU010000176.1, read as the reverse complement.
TGGAGCTCGAAGACAGCGTCTCGCAACTGCTCGCCGACCCTGACGGCGGCTCGCGGCAGGTCGTCAACGAATACCTCGAAGGCCTGAACCGCCGCAGCCGCAGCCGGGCCATCTACGTCCTGGACACCAGCGGCCGAGTGCAAGCTACCAGCAACTGGCGCGACGCCGACTCCTTCCTGGGTGAAGACCTGGCCTTCCGCGCCTACTTCCAGGACGCCGTGCGCGGTCAGCCTGGGCGTTTCTATGGCATCGGCAGTACCACCGGAGAAGCCGGCTACTATCTGGCCCATGGCTTGGAGGAGCACGGCAAGATCATCGGCGTCGCGGTGATCAAGGTGCGCCTGGACACCCTGGAAGAGCGCTGGCAGCGCGCCCGTCTCGAAGCTTTCGTCAGCGACGAGAACGGCATCATCATCCTTTCCAGCGACCCCGCCCGGCGGTTGAAGTCGGTGCGCCCGCTTACCCCGCAGATCAAGGAAGAGCTGGCGCGCAGCCTGCAGTACTACTGGTGGCCACTCAACGAACTGCAACCGCTGGCTCGCGAGACGCTGGGCGATGGTGTAGAAAAGCTGACCTTCCCGACCAGCAGCGAAACTGTCCAGGGCAAAGTGCGAGAAGTCGCCTACCTGGCTCAGACGCGGCGTCTGGCAGACACCCCCTGGGACTTCACCCTGCTTACCCCGCTGCAGGATCTGCATCGCGAGTCGATGGTGCAGGGCATTCTGGTCGGCGTTGCCTTCGCCCTGCTGGCAATCCTCGGCATCGCCTGGAACGAACGGCGCAAGGTGATCGCCACCCGCCTGGCCGCCCGCGAAGCCCTGGAAGAAGCCAATAGCCTGCTGGAGCGGCGGATCGCCGAACGTACTGCCGACCTGCGTGCCAGCAACGAACGGCTCAAGGGGCAGATCCGCGAACGACGTCACGCCGAGCAGACCCTGCGCCATGCCCAGGACGAGTTGGTCCAGGCCGGCAAGCTGGCGGCCATTGGCCAGATGTCGACCAGCATCGCCCATGAACTGAACCAGCCGCTGGCGGCGCTGCGTACCCTGTCGGGCAATACCGTGCGCTTCCTCGAGCGCGGCGCCTTCGAGACCGCCAGCACCAACCTGCGCACCATGAATGACCTGATCGATCGCATGGGGCGTATCACCGCCAGCCTGCGCTCCTTCGCCCGGCGCGGCGAGGACAGCGGTCGCGCCTCGCTGGGCGTGGCGGTGGAAGCGTCCCTGCAGGTGCTCGGCAATCGCATCGGCGCATGCAACCTGCAATTGCATCGCCAGTTCGAAGATCAACCGCTGGCCATCGACCAGACGCGCCTGGAGCAGATCCTGGTCAACCTGCTCGGCAACGCCCTCGACGCCATGACCGCCCAACCCCAACCGCAGTTGTGGCTGGAAGGCGAACTGATGGGCGACAGATACCGCCTGAGGGTTCGCGACAACGGCCACGGCATTGACGTCGAGGCACGCAAGCACCTGTTCGAACCGTTCTTCACCACCAAACCGGGCGAGCATGGCCTGGGTCTGGGCCTGACCTTGTCGGCCAGCCTCGCCACAGCCGCCAAGGGCACCTTGAGCGTCGAGCACCCCGCTGGCGGCGGCACGGCCTTCATCCTCACCCTGCCCCTGGTCACCTCCCCCACCGACTCGGCCGATGTCCCATGAACGAAGGGTCCCCATGAACCAAGCACCCTTGACGGTCCTGATCGTCGAAGACGACCCCCACGTGCTGCTCGGCTGCCAGCAGGCGCTGGCGCTCGAGGATATCGCCTGCGAAGGCGTCGGCAGCGCCGAGCAGGCCCTGGAGCGGATCGGCGACGATTTCGCCGGGATCGTCGTCAGCGACATTCGCCTGCCGGGCATCGACGGCCTGGAGCTGCTCAATCGCCTCAAGGCCCGCGACCGCAGCCTGCCGGTGGTGCTGATCACCGGCCACGGCGACATCGACATGGCTGTCGGTGCCATGCGCAACGGCGCCTACGACTTCATGGAAAAGCCGTTCTCGCCAGAACGACTGGTCGATGTCGTGCGCCGGGCGCTGGAGCAGCGCGGCCTGTCGCGTGAAGTGGTCGCCCTGCGCCGGCAACTGGCCGGTCACAGCTCGCTGGAAGGGCGCATTATCGGCCGTTCGCCCGCCATGCAGAACCTGCGCGAACTGATCGCCAACGTCGCCGACACCTCGGCCAACGTACTGATCGAAGGCGAGACCGGCACGGGCAAGGAACTGGTCGCCCGCTGCCTGCACGATTTCAGCCGTCGCCAGGCAGCCCCCTTCGTGGCCCTGAACTGCGGCGGCCTGCCGGAAAACCTGTTCGAGAGCGAAATCTTCGGCCACGAAGCCAACGCGTTCACCGGCGCCGGCAAACGGCGGATCGGCAAGATCGAGCATGCCAACGGCGGGACACTGTTCCTCGATGAAGTCGAGAGCATGCCGATCAACCTGCAGATCAAGCTGCTGCGCGTCTTGCAGGAGCGCACCCTCGAACGCCTGGGCTCGAACCAGAGCATCCCGGTGGACTGCCGGGTGATCGCTGCCACCAAGTCGGACCTGGACGCCATGGGCCAGGCCGGGCAGTTCCGCAGCGACCTGTACTATCGCCTCAACGTGGTCACCCTCGAGTTGCCGCCATTGCGCGAGCGCCGCGAGGACGTGCTGCAGTTGTTCGAGCACTTCCTGCAGCAATCGGCGCTGCGCTTCGACCGCGAAGTCCCCGAGCTGGACAGCCAGACCTTGTCGCGGCTGATGGCCCATGACTGGCCCGGCAATGTGCGCGAGCTGCGCAATGTCGCCGAGCGCTATGCGCTGGGCTTGCCGGCGTTCAAGAAGGCCGGTGGCGGTGCCAGCCAGGGGCTGGGCTTTGCCGAGGCGGTGGAAGCGTTCGAGCGCAACCTGCTGAGCGATGCCTTGCAGCGCACTGGCGGCAACCTCAGCCAGGCCAGCCAGGAGCTGGGCATGGCCAAGACCACCTTGTTCGACAAGGTGAAGAAGTACGGGTTGGGCTGAGGGGGAGCCGCGCCCCCGACTCAAAGCCCTGCCAGGTGCGTCACATCCTGGCGATGCGACTTCAGGTAAGGCAGCACCGCTGCCAGCAACGGCGCCTTGAACGGTTCCTGGAAGCGATGCGCCAACCCCGGAATCAAGCGCAACTGGCTGCCCTGGATATGCGCCGCCAGATGCACCCCATGCATCACCGGAAGCAGCGGGTCGGCCGTGCCGTGCACCACCAGCGTCGGCACACGCAACTGGTTGAGCAGCGCCACTCGGCTCGGCTCCGCCAGGATCGCCATGATCTGGCGCTTGACGCCCTCCGGGTTGAACGCCCGGTCATAGGCCAACGCCGCCTGCTGCAACAGCACCGCGCGATCATCGTGCACCGCCGGGCTACCCAACGTCGCCAGCAGGTCAGCCTGCTGCTCCAGCGCCACCTCACGGCTCGGTGCGCTGCGCCGGGCAAGCAACTGCACCAATGCAGGATTCGGCGCCGGCAAGCCTTCGGCCCCGGAACTGGACATGATCAGCGTCAGGCTGCGCACACGCTGCGGCGCCATGGCGGCCAGGCGCTGGGCGATCATCCCACCCATGCTGACCCCCAGCACATGGAACTGCTCGATCCCGAGCACATCCATCAGGTGCAGGCCGTCACCGGCCATGTCAGTCAGGCTGTAGGGTGCCGCCACTGGCAGGCCGAGCTTGTAGCGCAGCAACTCGACGGTGAGGTTGGCCGAAGCCGGCGCCTGGTTCCAGCGCGACAGGCCGACATCGCGGTTGTCATAACGGATGACCCGAAAACCCTGGCGACACAACGCCTCGACCACATCATCCGGCCAGTGGATCAATTGCCCGCCCAGCCCCATGACCAGCAGCAGTGCCGGATCCCCCGGCGCACCAATGCTCTGGTAGACCAGGCTCAACTCACCCAGCTCGGCACGCTGCACCGGTACATGGGCATCGCAACGCCCGGCTGCGAAGCCTGTCGGCACCCCGCATAACAAAAGAAAGAAGATCAGAAAAACCCGCATGGAAGGAAACACCAGAATGCAAATCCCCAGTAGAGCGCGAGTCTGATGAAATCCATTCGGTGGCGCTGCCACAGTTGCGTGACAGTTTGATTAATGTCGCCGAACGGTCATCTGCAGGGTTCTGTCGACAGACACTCCAACATGAGAGAAACTCAACCCAATCGATCTATTACCAAGTGTTTCTCCCGGAGTTGCGAGTGCTGGAAATCCGTCACCTGAAAACCCTTCATGCCCTGCGCGAAGCCGACAGCCTGGTGGAGGCCGCCGAGCGCCTGCACCTGACCCAGTCGGCGCTGTCGCACCAGTTCAAGGAGCTGGAAGAGCGCCTGGGAATGCAACTGTTCGTGCGCAAGACCAAGCCGATCCGCTTCACCAGCGCCGGCCTGCGCCTGCTGCAACTGGCCGACGCCACGCTGCCGCTGCTGCGTGGCGCCGAACGCGACATCGCCCGCCTCGCCGGCGGCACCGCGGGCCGCCTGCACATGGCCATCGAATGCCACAGCTGCTTTCAGTGGCTGATGCCGACCATCGACCAGTTCCGCGATGCCTGGCCCGAAGTCGAGCTGGACCTGGCCTCGGGCTTTGCCTTCGCCCCCTTGCCGGCCCTGGCCCGGGGCGATCTCGACCTGGTGGTGACTTCCGACCCGCTGGACCTGGCGGGTATCACCTACGTGCCGCTGTTCACCTATGAAGCCATGCTGGCGGTGGCCAACCAGCACCCGCTGGCGAGCAAGCCCTACATCGTTCCGGACGACCTGGCCGAGCAGACCCTCATCACCTACCCGGTGGAGCGTGATCGCCTGGACATCTTCACCCGCTTCCTCGAGCCGGCCGATATCGAACCGGCCGCGGTACGCACCTCGGAGCTGACAGTGATGATGATGCAGCTGGTCGCCAGCGGTCGCGGGGTGTGCGGCATGCCGCACTGGGCATTGCACGAGTACAGCTCGCGTGGCTACGTGAAGGGCAAGCGTCTGGGCGAAAAAGGCCTGTTCGCCACGCTCTATGCCGCGGTGCGCACCGACATGCTCGATGCACCGTACATGCGTGATTTCCTGCTGACCGCCAAGGATACCTCGTTCGCCACCCTCGACGGTGTCAGCGCGGTGCGCTGAGGCCTTCACGCCACAGCGGCAGGATCAGGTCGCGGGTCAAGGGTGCCAGGGCCAGCGCTGGCGCCCGATCAGCGGCCAGCCAATGCACTTCTTCGATTTCCGCAGCTGGGGACACCGCTTCGGCACACTCGACACGAAACAGCTCGGCCTGCACCTCGAACCCCGGCTCGTTGGCCGCCGGAGCGCTGAAGCGCCCCAGGTGCACCGCCTGCTCAGGATCGACACGCACGCCCAGCTCTTCATGCAGCTCCCGCACCAGCGCCTGAACCGGCGTTTCACCCGCATCGATCTTGCCACCCGGTTGCATGAAGGCTTGGGTGCCGCGCTTGCGTACCAGCAGGGTACGGCCCGCCGGGTCGATGAGCAGGGCGGCGGCGATGTGGATAGTCTTGGTCATGGGGGCATTCCTGGACAGAGGCTGGCGAGGATACCTGATGAGGCCTTTTTGCGGGTAACCCGCCGCGCGAACTGAGCGTTACTTCGCCTTCCCGGCAAACCCTGCAAAACGCTTGTTGAACCCGGCCACTCGCCCTTCGACGGTCGTTTTGCGCTGCTGCCCGGTGTACACCGGGTGCGATGCGCTGGAGACATCCAGCGCCACGTAGGGATAGGTCTGGCCGTCACTGTGGACCTGGGTGCGATCCGTTTCCACGGTCGACCCGATCAGGAAGAACACATCCGCCGCCGTGTCATGGAACAGCACCGGACGATACTCGGGATGGATACCTGCTTTCATGAAAATCACCTCGCTCATAAAGTTGATACTTTATAACATACTATATTGAGAATGATTTTCGATACCCGAAATTTCATTTTTCCTCGCCTTTCGTCCGCTGGCCATTTGTGACCCGACCGGGCTATGGTCGGGGTTTGCCCAGGCCCCTGAGCCTGATTGACCGAAGCATTCGCAAGGATTTTCGCATGAGTCTGTCACTCCTCAGCCGTTACGCCGTGTTCGCCGCCTGCGTGCTGTTCACCTTGGCCAGCCTACCCTTCCTGCACCACGAATGGCTGTGGCCCTTCACCCTGACCACCGCCGTGCTCAGCCTGATCGGCCTGTTCGACCTGCTGCAGAAACGCCATGCGGTACGCCGCAACTACCCGATCCTGGGCAACATCCGCTACCTGGTCGAAGGCATCCGCCCGGAGATCCGCCAGTACCTGCTCGAATCCGACAGCGATGCCCTGCCCTTCTCCCGCGCCCAGCGCTCGCTGGTGTACGCCCGCGCCAAGAACGAAGCCTCCGACAAACCTTTCGGCACCCTGATCGATGTCTATGAGTCGGGCTTCGAGTTCATCGGCCACTCCATGCGTCCCGCCCCCCTGGCCGACCCGGCAGGCTTTCGCATCACCGTCGGCGGCCCGCAGTGCAGCCAGCCTTACTCGGCGTCGATCTTCAACATCTCGGCCATGAGCTTCGGTTCGCTCAGCGCCAACGCCATCCGCGCCCTCAACGAAGGTGCCCGGCTCGGCAACTTCGCCCATGACACCGGCGAAGGCAGCATCAGCCCCTACCACCGCGAGCACGGTGGCGACCTGGTCTGGGAGCTGGGCAGCGGTTACTTCGGCTGCCGCACCGCGGACGGACGCTTCGACCCCGCGCGCTTCGCCGAGCAGGCCGCCAACCCGCAAGTGCGGATGATCGAGATCAAGATGAGCCAGGGCGCCAAGCCCGGCCACGGCGGCATCCTGCCCAAGCACAAGGTGACCCAGGAAATCGCCGACACCCGCGGCATCGTCATGGGCGAGGACTGCATCTCGCCGTCTCGCCACAGCGCCTTCTCCACGCCCATCGAGATGATGCAGTTCATCGCCCAACTGCGTGAGCTGTCGGGCGGCAAACCGGTGGGCTTCAAGTTCTGCCTGGGCCACCCATGGGAATTCATGGGCATCGCCAAGGCCATGCTGGAAACCGGCATCCTGCCCGACTTCATCGTCGTCGACGGCAAAGAAGGCGGTACCGGCGCGGCCCCCGTGGAGTTCACCGACCACATTGGCGTACCAATGCGCGAAGGCTTGCTGTTCGTGCACAACACCCTGGTCGGCCTGAACCTGCGCGACAAGATCAAGCTCGGCGCCAGTGGCAAGATCGTCAGTGCCTTCGACATCGCCAGCGTGCTGGCCATCGGCGCCGACTGGGCCAACTCTGCACGCGGCTTCATGTTCGCCATCGGTTGCATCCAGTCACAAAGCTGCCACACCAACAAGTGCCCGACCGGCGTTGCCACCCAGGACGCCCTGCGCCAGCGCGCACTGGTGGTGCCCGACAAGGCCCAGCGGGTGCTCAACTTCCACCACAACACCCTGCGCGCCCTGGCCGAAATGCTGGCCGCTGCAGGCCTCGAGCACCCCGCGCAACTGGAGGCCAAGCACCTGGTGCGGCGTATTTCCGCCACCGAGATCAAGCTGTTCTCGCAGATGCACGTGTTTCTCAAGCCCGGCGAGCTGCTGACCGGCGAGGTGGACGGGCAGTTCTACTCGCGGATGTGGCAACTGGCCCGCGCCGACAGTTTCGAGCCGCACAGCGAAGCCGCAGCCTGATCCGAATACACCGATCATCGCCCTCACAATTTTTTCACCAAGTCCGGCCAGCGTCTAAGCTTCAGACAAGCAAGACGAAAATACTTGGCCGGACTGAACTCTATGGGCGCACTGTGGCAATCGGAACAGACCAGAACGGAAGCACCCGAAACACCTCTGGCCGAGCCCCCACAGCCAAAGACTCCTCGTCAGCGTCGGTTGTGGTGGCGATTGATCATCCTGATCGTGCTGGTGGCCATGGTTGCGGTGGGCTTTGCCGTCTATGACGAGATGCAGAGCTCGGACCTGCAATCGCGTGAGTTCAGCCGCCTGGCCAGCACCCTCACCTACTCGCTGGAGCGCGGACCGAGCGACGCGATCGTCTACCCAGGCGACGGCCCCTTTGACAAGCGCCTGGGCTACAGCGCCCTGGGCCAGTTCCTGCCGCGTCTGCTCAAGCGCGACTACCTGATCAGCGAGCAGGTGCGGTTCTCCCCGGCACTGATGCGCTATGTCGACCACGGCCTGTTCGTGCCCTACGTCGAGAAGATCCAGGCCGGCCTGTCGATCACCGACTGCCGCGGCGACACTCTCTACCAATATCACTACCCCCAGCACCTGTACGGCGACTTCGCCTCGATTCCGCCGGTGATCGTCAACAGCCTGCTGTTCATCGAGAACCGCGACCTGCTCGACAGCAAGGATCCGCAGAACAACCCGGCGGTGGACTGGCCACGTTTCGCCAAGGCCGCCTACAGCCAGGTCGCCAAGTACCTCGCCCTGCCCGGCCAGTCGGCAGGCGGCAGCACCTTGGCCACGCAACTGGAAAAATACCGTCACTCGCCGGATGGGCTGACGGTCAATGGCGCCGAGAAGATCCGCCAGATGATTTCCGCCAGCGTACGCGCCTATCAGGGTGGGCCGGACACCACCGAGGCGCGCCAGCGCATCGTGCGCGATTACCTGAACAGCGTGCCGCTCTCGGCGGTACCCGGGCACGGTGAAGTGCATGGCATGGCAGAAGGGCTGAGGGTCTGGTACGGCGCCGACTTCGCCGAGGTGAACCAGGCGCTCAACTCGACCGAAACCGCCCCCCAGAGCATGGCCGCTCGCGGCCTGGCCCTGCGTGAGGTGCTGTCGCTGATGATCGCCCAGCGCCGGCCTTCGCATTACCTGTCCAAAGGCCGCGTCGAGCTGGCCGAGCTCACCGACTCGCACATCCGCGTGCTCGCCGCCAATGGCATCATCGATCGCCCGCTGGCCGACGCCGCGTTGGCCAGCAAGGCGGTGTACCGCGACTGGGTGGCCCAGCCGACCATCGTGCCGATCATCACCAACAAGGGCATCAGCCTGGCCCGCAACCGCCTGGCGGCCATGCTCAACCGCCCGCTGTACGACCTCGATCGCCTCGATCTCTCCGCCACCAGCACCCTGCAGGCCGACTTGCAGACCCAGGTCAGCCAGTACCTGAAAAACCTCGCCGACCCCGAGTTCGCCGCGCAGATGGGCCTGATCGGCGAGCGCCTGCTGACCAGCAAGACCACCGACCAGGTCAGCTACAGCTTCACCCTGTTCGAGCGCACCGCCGACGGCTCGCGGGTTCGGGTGCAGACCGACAGCACCAACCAGCCGTTCGACATCAACGAGGGCAGCAAGCTGGAGCTGGGCTCGACCGCCAAGCTGCGGGTGCTGACCACCTACCTTGAGATCGTCGCCGAGCTGCACGACAAGTACGCCGGCAAGCCGGTGGCCGAGCTCAAGAAAGTGGAAGTGGCCGACCTCGACCGCATCACCCAGTGGTCGCTGGAATGGCTGATGCAGAACAGCAAGAACCAGAACCTCGACGCCATGCTCGACGCCGCGCTGGAGCGCAAATACTCGGCCAATACCGGCGAGGCATTCTTCACCGGCGGCGGCATGCACGTGTTCAACAACTTCCGCAAGGAGGACAACGGCCGCAACCCGACCCTCAAGGACGCATTGCGCGAGTCGATCAACCTGCCGTTCATCCGCCTGATGCGCGATCTGGTGCGCTACGTCACCTACCAGCAACCCTACAACCGCGAGCCACTGCTCAAGGATGACGCCGATCCGCGCCGCCAGGAGTACCTGGCGCGCTTCGCCGATCGCGAGGGCACCAACTACCTGATGCGCTTCTGGCGCAAGTACCAGCGCAAGACCTCCCAGCAACGCCTGGACACCTTCCTCGACAGCATGCGCGTCACCCCCCAGCGCCTGGCAGCAGTGCACCGCTACCTGTTCCCCGAGGCGAGCCAGGAAACCTTCAACGCCTTCGTCCGCGCACACAGCGCCAAGGACAAGGCCGCCATGGCCAAGCTCAACGACGGCCGCCTCTCGCAGATGTACGCCGCCTACGGTCCCGGCAAGTACGACTTGCCCGACCAGGGCTTCATCGCCAAGGTCCACCCCCTGGACTTGTGGCTGCTTGGCTACCTGCTGAAAAATCCTGGCGCCACCCCTACCGACATGGTCAACGCCAGTCGTTTCGAGCGTCAGGAGGTGTACAGCTGGTTGTTCAAGAGCCGTCACCAGGGCGCCCGTGACAGTCGCATCCGTACCATGGTCGAAATCGAGGCGTTTCTCGACATCCACCAGCGCTGGAAGCGCGTCGGCTACCCCTTCGATCACCTGGTACCGTCGCTGGCCACGGCCATTGGCAGCTCGGGCGACCGCCCTGCGGCGCTGTCCGAACTGGTGGGCATCATCCAGAACGATGGCGTACGCCTGCCGACCCTGCGCATCGACACTCTGCACTTCGCAGCCGGCACGCCCTATGAAACCAAGCTGATCAGCGATCCCGACCGCGGCCAGCGGATCCTCAAGGTAGAAGTGGCGCGGGCTCTGAAAGGCGCCATGTCGCAGGTGGTCGATGCCGGTACCGCGCGGCGCATTTCCGGCAGCTTCAAGCTGCACGACGGCACCTCGCTGGTGATGGGTGGCAAGACCGGTACCGGTGACAACCGCCTGCAGAGCTACGGCGCCGGCGGGCGGCTGATCGGCTCACGCTCGCTGAACCGCACCGCCACCTTCGTGTTCTTCCTCGGCGACAACCACTTCGGCACGCTCACCGCCTTCGTACCAGGGCGCACGGCAGAGTCGTTCAAGTTCACCTCGGCCCTGCCCGTGCAGGTGCTCAAGGGCATGGCGCCGATTCTCATGCCGTACCTGGAGCCGGGGAACCCCAATGAATGCAAGGCGCCGCAATTGGCGATGCACTGAGATGGCCGATCCATCAAAAAACAAGATGATAATCATCTGCATTTAAGGGCTTGTGTTTAGATATATCTTGAGTAATATCTTGCGATATATCGAAACACAAGGAACCTCCCCACCATGCGTGACCACGCCCCCCATGACCCTTTCGAGCGCCGCCCCGGTCGCGGTGAGCGCGGCCCACGGGTGTTCGCCCCTGGCGATCTGAAACTGCTGATGCTGTCGATGCTCGCCGAGCAACCGGGCCATGGCTATGACTTGATCCGCCAGATCGAAGGACTCTTCGATGGCAGCTACAGCCCCAGCCCCGGGGTGATCTACCCGACCCTCAACTTTCTCGAGGAAGCCGAGCTGATCAGTGGCCAGATCCAGGGCAGCAAACGCCTTTATGTCATCACCGAGGTCGGCCGCCATTCACTCGCCGAACAAGCCGTCGCCCTCGACGGCGTACGCATGCGCATCGAGCTGAGCAAGCGTGCCCTGCGCGGACATGACCGCCCGCCAGAGATCAACGAGGCAGTCGGCAATCTGCGCCACGCCCTGCACATGCACAGCGGCCGCTGGACACCCGAGGAAATCGAGCGGGTGCGCGATCTGCTCAACGACACGGCCAAGGCCATCGCAGGCGGGCCGAGCGATTCCGTTCAGGAGAAAACCCCATGAGCGACACCATTCACCGCGTCAACCACGAGATCCGCCAACGTCGCCTGCAGGTGCTGCGGGTCACCGACCTGACCCCGCGCATGCGCCGCATCACCCTGGGCGGTGCGGAACTGGCAGGTTTCACCAGCGTGGGCACGGACGACCACGTCAAGGTCCTGTTCGGCTGCACGCCCGAAGAGCAACAGGCGATCGACGCCCGCAACCTGGGCCGCGACGGCGGCGTGCGGCCGACCATGCGCGAATACACACCGCGACGCATCGACCTGACAGCCCTGGAATTGGACATCGATTTCGTTCTGCATGGCGACGGCCCTGCCTCGACCTGGGCTGCCCAGGCTGCGCCGGGTCAGCACCTCGATATCGCCGGCCCACGCGCGTCGATGGTGGTGCCGGACATCTTCGACAGCTACCTGCTGATCGGCGACGAAACCGCCATCCCCGCCATTGCCAGAAGGCTCGAAGAACTGCCAGCCGGACGCCAGGTGCTGGCGGTCATCCAGATCGAGGATGAACAGGAGCGCCAGCCGCTGCCCAGCAAGGCGCAGGTGGAGGTGATCTGGGTACGTCGGCAGAAAGAGAACCTGCTTGAGCAGGTGAAACACCTGGCATTGCCCCAGGGCCGTCTGTATGGCTGGGTGGCGCTGGAGAAAGGCCTGACCCGGCAGGCCAAGGCCTTGCTGCTTGAAAAGGGTGTGCCAGAGAATGCGCTCAAAGCTGCTGCGTACTGGCGTGCAGAGGGCACTGCGGATGATGAGTAGCGAGTAAGACCGATCCGGCCCTGTCGCGGGACGAGTCGCAGCGACTCGTCCCGACTCATCCCTTCACCCGCCCCCACCACCGATCCACCCCAATCACCAGCAACCCGATCCCCCAGAACCCCGCCAACATCGCCAGCGCATTGAGCAGCACCCGCCCATACCCCAGGCTCGCCACATCGACGAAGGGATAGGGATAGACCCCGATCTCATGCCCTCGCCACAAGGTGAACAGGAAATACACCAGCGGATACAGGCTCCAGGCCCCCAGGTGCCATAGCCGCAAGCGCCCCTTGGGCACCGCCACGCACCAGTACAGCACGAACACCAGTGGCATCACGTCGTGCAGCAACTCATCGGCCAGCCATTGCCAACCCTCGGGCTGCCACAGGTGCCGCAGCAGCAGGCTATAGGCCAGCGCCACCAGCACGATACTGACCAGCACACCGGAGCTCACCGCCGGCGCCAGGAACCAACGCCGTGCCGCCGTCTCCCGGCCGAACGCCGCATGGCTCAGCACCGTGGCCACCAGGGTGTTGCTCAGCACGGTGAAATACCCGAATAGATTGACCATGCCACCGATCAGGCTGGCCTGTTCCTGCCAGCGCGCCAGCAGCACCAGGTACAACTGCACCGCCAACCCCGTCCAGCCGAGCAGCGCGGCCAGGGTCAGCCAGGGACGCGGCACCCTCAAGCCTTGCGCGACAGCTTGATGTAGAGCTGCTCGACCTTTTCCCGCGCCCAAGGCGTCTTGCGCAGGAAGGTCAGGCTCGACTTGATGCTCGGGTCGCTCTTGAAGCAGCGGATGTCGATGCGCTCGGCCAGCCCCTGCCATTGGTAGTGGGCCACCAGCTCGATGAGGATCTGCTCCAGCGTCTTGCCGTGCAGTGCGTTGTGTTGGGCCGTGCTCATGCAGTGCTCCCGCGTTGAAAGATGCGCACCTTACACGAGTGTAGTGGGCCGGTGTGCAAGGATGCGGACCGCCTGTGCTCCCAGCCCAGGCCAGAGCCTTCCACAGCACGCCCCCCCTGGCCAGGACGCAACCTCTGTGATGAAATAGTAATGTTATATTGTATCTATACGTATCTTTACTATAAGTATCTGCCAAGGAACGTCACACGCTCATGTTGTCCAAGCCCCTGCGTCTCTCTCCCCTCGCCGTCGCCTTGTGGCTGGCGTCATCGCCCAGCCAGGCGGTGGAGCTCGAACCCCAGGTGATCACCGCCAACCCACTCGGCAACCGCCAACTCGCCGCGCCAAGCACCGTGCTCGAAGGCGACGACCTGCTGCAACAGCAGCACGGCAGCCTCGGTGAAACCCTCAACAAGCAGCCTGGTGTCGCCTCCACCTGGTTCGGCCCAGGCGCCAGTCGCCCGGTGATCCGTGGCCTGGATGGCGACCGCATCCGTATCCTGCGCAACGGCGTCGGTGCCCTCGATGCCTCGTCGCTGTCCTATGACCACGCCGTGCCGCTGGACCCGGTCACCGTAGACCGCGTCGAGATCGTCCGCGGCCCCGCCGCCCTGCTCTATGGCGGCAACGCCATTGGCGGTGTGATCAACACCTTCGACAACCGCATTCCCGACTCGCCCATCGACGGCATCCATGGCGCCGGCGAGCTGCGCTACGGCGGCGCCGATACCACACGCAGCAGCGCCGGCAAGCTCGAAGCCGGTGACGGCAACTTCGCCCTGCACCTGGACGCCAACAGCCGTCAGTTCAACGACCTGCGCATCCCCGGCTACGCCCGCAGCTCGAAGGTGCGCGACGCCGATGACCCCGGCAGCAAGCATCGCCTGGAAAACAGCGACGGCCGCCAGGACGGCGGCGCCATCGGCGGGGCCTACCATTGGGATCATGGCTATGCCGGCCTGTCCTACAGCCGCTACGACAGCAACTACGGCTCGGTGGCCGAGCCCGGCGTGCGCCTGGACATGCAACAGGACCACTACGCCTTCGCCTCGGAGTTGCGTGAACTCGAAGGGCCGTTCAGTTCGATCAAGGTCGACGCTGGCTACACCGACTACCAGCACCGCGAGATCGAGGAGGGCGAGGTCCACACCACCTTCAAGAACAAAGGCTATGAGGCACGCATCGAGGCCCGCCACCAGCCCATCGGCCCCGTCGAAGGGGTGATCGGTGCCCACGTCAGCCGCAACGAATTCTCGGCGCTGGGTGAAGAAGCCTTTGTGCCGCACACCGACACCGACAGCCTGGCGCTGTTCATGCTCGAGCAATGGCAGGCTACCGAACGCCTGAACCTGAGCCTGGGCGCGCGCCTGGAGCACACCCGCATCGATCCGGATGCCAAGGGTAACGAAAACTTCGTCGGTGCCGACAAATCGACCAGCTTCAATGCCGCAAGCCTGTCATCGGGCGCGGTGTACCAGCTCGACCCGGTCTGGGCGCTGGCGGCGAGCCTGGCCTACACCGAGCGCGCACCGACCTTCTACGAGCTGTATGCCAACGGCGCGCACGTCGCCACCGGCGCCTATGAAGTGGGCGACCCGAACCTGAACAAGGAGAAGGCGATTTCCGGCGACCTGGCACTGCGCTTCGACAACGGCACGCACAAGGGCAGTGTCGGCGTGTTCTACAGCCACTTTCGCAACTACATCGGCCTGATCGGCAGCGGTAATCTGCGCGAAGGGCATGATCATGGCCATGGTGACGACGACCACGACCATGATCATGACCACGACGACGGCGGGATTCCTGAGTACCTGTATCAAGGCGTGCGTGCGCGCTTCTACGGTATCGAGGCCCAGGATCGCTGGAAGCTGGTGGAGAACCGCTACGGCAGCTTCGCCCTGGAGCTGTCCGGCGACTATACCCGCGCCAAGAACCTCGACACCGGCGAGCCACTGCCACGCATCGCCCCGCTGCGGCTGGGAACAGGCCTGCTGTGGGAGCTGGATCGCTGGCAGGCGCGGGTGGACGTGCAACACGCCGCCTCCCAGCACCGCAAGCCGGACAACGAACACAGCACCGACGGCTACACCACCCTCGGCGCCAGCGTCGGCTATCGCTTCGACATTGGCCAGAGCCAGTGGCTGGCGTTCGTACGTGGCGAAAACCTGACAGACCAGACAGTGCGTTACGCCAGCTCCATCCTGCGCGACATCGCGCCGGCACCGGGGCGTAGCGTCGAAGTCGGGCTGCGCACCAGCTTCTGACCTGCGTGCAGGAGCGACTGTCTTGTTCAAAATCTAAAGGCCAGCCCAATCCCCCTGTGGGAGCGGGCTTGTCGGGGCGCCGAACCGCCGCGAACACGGGCGTAGCCAGTGCCAGGCAGCGCGGGGTCTTTTTCGCGGGCAAGTCGGAGCGCCGAACCGCCGCTCCTACAGAAACCGCGCCGACTGTTACCTCTGCGACAACAATCCCCTGCGACATTTTGTCTTTTTTTCTTACAACTTCCGCTATATCCTGCCCACCGCAAGCTGAAACGCTTCACTTTTAAATCCCTGCAGCCATTTCCATCGAAGAGCCCGCTCATCGATGCGCTTGCGTTTTTCTCAATAATCAAAAGACAGCGCTATCTCATGCTTCAACTGCCGAAGAATCCATACCCGGGCCTTGCCCTCACCGCCCTGCTCAGCGGCTTTTCCCCCAGCGTCAGCGCAACCGCAGCCTCCGCCAACGACTCGCCCTGGATGTTCGGCGACTGGGGCGGCGCCCGCACCTCACTCAAGGCCCAGGGCTACGACTTCACCTTCGGCTACACCGGCGAAATGGGCAGCAACCTGCACGGCGGCTTCGATCATGATCGCACTGCGCGCTACAGCGACCAGTTCACCCTGGGCACGCACCTGGACCTGCAGAAGATCCTGGGCTGGCGAGACAGCGAATTCCAGCTGACGGTAACCGAACGCCACGGCCAGAACATCAGCAATGACCGCATCAACGACCCGCGCGTGGGCGGCTTCACCTCCGCCCAGGAAGTCTGGGGCCGTGGCGAAACCTGGCGCCTGACGCAGATGTGGATCAAGCAGAAATATTTCGATGGCGCACTGGACGTGAAGCTCGGCCGCTTCGGCGAAGGCGAAGACTTCAACAGCTTCCCCTGTGACTTCCAGAACCTGGCGTTCTGCGGCTCGCAGGTGGGTAACTGGGTTGGCGGCATCTGGTACAACTGGCCGGTCAGCCAGTGGGCGCTGCGCGTGCGCTACAACCTCGCCGACGATCTCTATGCCCAGGTCGGCGTCTTCGAACAGAACCCCTCGAACCTCGAATCCGGCAATGGCTTCAAGCTCAGCGGCAGCGGCACGCAAGGCGCACTGATGCCGATCGAACTGGTATGGAGCCCACGGGTCAATGGCCTGAAAGGGGAATATCGCGCCGGCTACTACTACAGTAATGCCAAGGCACAGGATGTTTACAAGGACGGCAACGGCCAACCGGCGGCCTTGAGCGGCCAGGCTTACCGCAGCAGCGCCAGCAAGCATGGTTTCTGGCTCGGCGCCCAGCAGCAGGTGACCTCGCGCGCCTCGGACGCCTCACGCGGGCTCAGCCTGTTCGCCAATGCCACGATGCACGACAAGAAGACCAATGCCATCGACAACTATGTTCAGGCCGGTGTGGTGTACAAGGGGCCCTTCGATGCCCGCGCCAAGGACGATATCGGTTTCGCCCTCGCCCGCGTGCACGTCAACCCCGCCTATCGCAAGAACGCGCGCCTGGCCAACCAGGCCAACGCCGTCGTCGACTACGACAATCCCGGCTTCCTGCCCGTCCAGGACACCGAATACAGCGCCGAACTCTACTACGGCATTCACTTGGCCGACTGGCTTACCGTGCGCCCTAACCTGCAGTACATCCGCCATCCGGGCGGGGTGTCGCAGGTCGATGACGCGCTGGTCGGCGGCCTGAAGATCCAGAGCAGTTTCTGAACCCAACCTTGAACGAACGGAGAACATACGATGAGCACTGACGGTGCCAAGAATGGAACCCGCTGGCTACCGCGCCTCGTAGGCGTGCTGCTGTTGCTGATGGGCCTGGCCCTGATCGCAGGCGGCATCAAGCTGAGCCAGCTGGGCGGATCCCTGTACTACCTGATCGGCGGGATCGGCTTTGCCCTCTCGGGCATCCTGCTGATCGCCCTGCGCCGCATCGGCCTCGGCCTGTATGGCGTGGTGCTGCTGGCCAGCACCGCCTGGGCGCTGTGGGAAGTGGGTCTGGACTGGTGGCAACTGGTGCCACGCCTGGCCATCTGGTTCGCCCTTGGCGTGATCCTGCTGCTGCCCTGGGCGCGCCGCCCGCTGCTTGGGCCTGCATCGAAGGTCAACGGCGCCCTGCTGGCCGCCGCGGTGGTCGCCTCCGGCGCAATCGCAGTCGGTAGCCAGTTCACCCATCCCGGGGAAATCTTCGGCGAACTGGGGCGTGACAGCAGCGAGATGGCCAGTGCCGCTCCCTCCATGCCGGATGGCGAATGGCAGGCCTACGGGCGTACCGAGCACGGCGACCGCTACTCGCCACTGCGCCAGATCACCCCGCAGAACGCTTATCGCCTGGAAGAAGCCTGGCGTATTCGCACCGGCGACCTGCCGACCGACAACGACCCGGTCGAGCTGACCAACGAGAACACCCCACTCAAGGCCAACGGCATGCTCTATGCCTGCACCGCGCACAGCAAGGTGCTGGCCCTGGACCCAGACACCGGTGCCGAAATCTGGCGCTTCGACCCGCAGGTCAAGAGCCCGGTCAAGACCTTCAAGGGCTTCGCCCACATGACCTGCCGCGGCGTTTCGTACTATGACGAGAACCGCTACGTCAGCCGTGACGGCAGCCCTGCGCCGAAGATCTCCGATGCCGGCCAGATCGTTGCCCAGGCCTGCCCACGACGCCTCTACCTGCCCACTGCCGATGCCCGCCTGATCGCGATCAATGCCGACAACGGCAAGGTCTGCGAAGGCTTCGCCAACCAGGGTGCGATCGACCTGACCACCGGCATCGGCCCGTTCACCGCCGGCGGCTACTACTCCACTTCGCCAGCTGCGATCACCCGTGATCTGGTGATCATCGGCGGGCATGTCACCGACAACGAGTCGACCAACGAACCGTCCGGCGTGATCCGCGCCTACGACGTGCACGACGGCCGTCTGGTGTGGAACTGGGACAGCAACAACCCCGACGACACCAAGCCCCTGGCGCCGGGCAAGACCTACAGCCGCAACTCGGCGAACATGTGGTCGCTGGCCAGCGTCGATGAAGAGCTGGGCATGATCTACCTGCCGTTGGGCAACCAGACCCCTGACCAATGGGGCGCCGACCGCACCCCAGGCGCCGAGAAGTACAGCGCTGGCGTGGTCGCCCTGGACCTGGCCACCGGCAAGGCACGCTGGAATTACCAGTTCACCCACCACGATCTGTGGGACATGGACGTGGGTAGCCAGCCCACCCTGGTGCACCTGAAGACCGACGATGGCGTGAAACCTGCAGTCATCGTGCCGACCAAGCAGGGCAGCCTGTACGTGCTCGACCGTCGTGACGGCACCCCGATCGTGCCGATCCGCGAGATTCCGGTGCCGCAAGGCGCGGTCAAGGGTGACCACACCGCGCCGACCCAGGCCCGCTCCGATCTCAACCTGCTCGGCCCCGAGCTGACCGAGCAGGCCATGTGGGGCGCCACGCCGTTCGACCAGATGCTGTGCCGCATCCAGTTCCGCGAGCTGCGCTACGAAGGCCAGTACACCCCGCCGTCCGAGCAGGGCTCGCTGGTGTATCCAGGCAACGTCGGCGTGTTCAACTGGGGCAGCGTGTCGGTCGATCCGGTGCGTCAGCTGCTGTTCACCTCGCCGAACTACATGGCGTTCGTGTCGAAGATGATTCCGCGCGAGCAAGTGGCCGAAGGCAGCAAGCGCGAAAGCGAGACCAGTGGCGTGCAGCCGAATACCGGCGCTCCGTATGCCGTGACCATGCACCCGTTCATGTCGCCACTGGGCGTGCCGTGCCAGGCACCAGCCTGGGGTTATGTGGCCGCTATCGACCTGTTCACCAACAAGGTGGTGTGGAAGCGCAAGAACGGCACCACTCGTGACAGCACCCCTGTGCCGATCGGCTTGCCGGTGGGTGTACCGAGCATGGGTGGCTCGATCGTCACCGCCGGCGGCGTGGGCTTCCTCAGTGGCACCCTGGACCAGTACCTGCGCGCCTATGACGTGCACAACGGCAAGGAGCTGTGGAGCGCTCGCCTGCCAGCCGGTGGCCAAGCCACGCCGATGACCTACACGGGCAAGGACGGCAAGCAGTATGTGCTGATCGTGGCCGGTGGGCATGGCTCGCTGGGCACCAGGATGGGCGACTACATCATCGCTTACAAACTGGCTGAGTAACCTTCGAAGGCGGCGGTGGCCTCACCGCCGCCTTCGCGGGCAAGCCCGCGAGCGGTCCGGCACCGGCCGGCAAAGATGAAAGCCTCCCCCTCCTGCCTTCGTCTACCATTGAAACCCATCCCTCCCTGCCCCATCTAAGCACCATAGTCATTCACGCAGGTGCCCCATGAGCGACCAGCAGGATTTCCCGGAACACCCCGACGCACACAGCGAAGTCGAACACCTCGAGGCCAAGGCCGAGACCAGCCGCGCCCTTGCCCTGCCCGGCCAGCAACTGCCGGACAAGGTCTACGTGATCCCGATCCACAACCGCCCGTTCTTCCCCGCGCAAGTGCTGCCGGTGATTGTCAACGAGGAACCCTGGGCCGAAACCCTCGACCTGGTCGCCAAGACCGATCATCACTCCCTGGCCCTGTTCTTCATGGACACCCCGCCCGAAGACCACCGCCACTTCGACACCAAGGCGTTGCCGGAATACGGCACCCTGGTCAAGGTGCACCATGCCAGCCGCGAGAACGGCAAGCTGCAGTTCGTCGCCCAGGGCCTGACCCGCGTACGCATCCGCACCTGGCTCAAGCACCATCGACCACCCTACCTGGTCGAGGTCGAGTACCCGCATCAGCCCGCGCAGCCCACCGACGAGGTCAAGGCCTACGGCATGGCCCTGATCAATGCGATCAAGGAGCTGCTGCCGCTCAATCCGCTGTACAGCGAAGAGCTGAAGAACTACCTCAACCGCTTCAGCCCCAACGACCCCTCGCCGCTCACCGACTTCGCCGCCGCCCTGACCTCCGCCACCGGCAACCAGTTGCAGGAAGTGCTCGACTGCGTCCCCATGCTCAAGCGCATGGAGAAGGTCCTGCCGATGCTGCGCAAGGAAGTCGAGGTCGCGCGTTTGCAGAACGAGATTTCCGCCGAAGTAAACCGGCAGATCGGCGAGCACCAGCGCGAGTTCTTCCTCAAGGAACAGCTCAAGGTCATCCAGCAGGAACTGGGGCTGACCAAAGACGACCGCAGTGCCGACCTCGAACAGTTCGAACAGCGCCTGCAAGGCAAGACCCTGCCCGAGCAGGCTAAAAAGCGCATCGACGAGGAAATGGGCAAACTGGCGATCCTGGAAACCGGCTCGCCGGAATACGCCGTCACACGCAACTACCTCGAGTGGGCTACCGCATTGCCGTGGGGGCAGTACGGCCAGGACAAGCTCGATCTCAAGCACGCACGCAAGGTACTCGACCAGCACCACGCCGGGCTCGACGACATCAAGGAGCGCATTCTCGAGTTCCTCGCCGTAGGTGCCTGGAAAGGCGAGATCAGCGGCTCGATCGTGCTGCTGGTCGGCCCGCCGGGTGTCGGCAAGACCAGCATCGGCAAATCCATCGCCGAATCCCTGGGGCGTCCCTTCTACCGCTTCAGCGTCGGCGGCATGCGCGACGAAGCCGAGATCAAGGGGCACCGCCGCACCTACATCGGCGCCCAACCCGGCAAGCTGGTGCAGGCGCTGAAGGATGTCGAGGTGATGAACCCGGTGATCATGCTCGACGAGATCGACAAGATGGGCCAGAGCTACCAGGGTGATCCGGCCTCGGCACTCCTGGAAACGCTGGATCCAGAGCAGAACGTCGACTTCCTCGACCACTACCTGGACCTGCGCCTGGACCTGTCGAAGGTGCTGTTCGTCTGCACCGCCAACACTCTGGACTCGATCCCCGGCCCGCTGCTCGACCGCATGGAAGTGATTCGCCTGTCCGGCTATATCACCGAAGAAAAGCTGGCCATAGCCAAGCGCCACCTGTGGCCCAAGCAACTGGACAAGGCCGGCGTTGCCAAGACCAGCCTGAGCATCAGCGACGGCGCCCTGCGCATGGTGATCGAGGGCTATGCCCGTGAAGCCGGGGTCCGCCAGCTGGAGAAACAGCTCGGCAAGCTGGTGCGCAAGTCAGTGGTCAAGTTGCTGGAGAGCCCGGACGCCAAGCTCAAGATCGGCACCAAGGACCTCGAGGCAGCACTGGGCATGCCGGTGTTCCGCAGCGAGCAAGTACTGGCGGGCAAGGGCGTGATCACAGGCCTTGCCTGGACCAGCATGGGCGGCGCCACCCTACCGATCGAGGCCACGCGCATTCATACGCTCAACCGCGGCTTCAAGCTCACCGGAAAGCTGGGTGACGTGATGAAGGAGTCCGCAGAAATCGCCTATAGCTATGTCAGCTCGAACCTCAAGCAGTACGGCGGTGATCCAGGCTTCTTCAACGAAGCTTTCATTCACCTGCACGTGCCCGAGGGCGCCACGCCCAAGGACGGCCCCAGTGCCGGCGTAACCATGGCCAGCGCATTGCTGTCACTGGCGCGGGACCAGGCGCCGAAGAAAGGTGTGGCGATGACTGGCGAGCTGACCCTTACCGGGCAGGTGCTGCCGATTGGCGGAGTGCGCGAGAAGGTGATCGCCGCGCGGCGCCAGAAGATTCACGAGCTGATTCTGCCGGAAGCCAACCGGGGTGATTTCGAAGAACTGCCCGAGTACCTGCGCGAAGGCTTGACCGTCCACTTCGCCAAACGCTTTGCCGACGTGGCGAAAGTGTTGTTCTGATAAACCCAGGGCCCATCGCGATGCCCCGCGATGGGCCCTCACAGGCCCCACACACTCCAGCGCATCGGTTATCCTCAGGGCCATCGTCCGCCTCAGGAGCCATCATGACCTTCTCCCGCCTGCTGCTCCCCCTGAGCCTCAGCCTGCTCGCCGCCTGCGCCCAGCAATCGCGGCAGACCGTCGAGCTGGATGCCGACAGCGAATGCCCCCAGCGCCTGCACGTCGGCCAGACCCTGTCGCTGTCGCTGGCCAGCAACCCCTCCACCGGGTATCGCTGGAGCATCAAGGATCCGGCCTCGGGCCTGCTACGCAGCCTCGGCCCGGAAGTCTACAACTCGCCCGAGGAAGCTGGCATCGTTGGCAGTGCCGGTGTCGCCACCTGGCGCTTCCAGGCGGTCAGTGCCGGCGAAGGGCACCTGGTGCTGGTCTACCAGCAGCCCTGGGCCCCGGAAGTCCAGCCCGTGGAAACCTTCGATTGCGCCATCCGGGTGAAATGAACGCGCCACACTGGTCAGCCGGCCATGCATCCTCGGCCCGGTTTGGCTAGAATGCCGCCCCTCGACATCACCCGCTGAATCTGGACCCGCCGTGAGCAAAGACCCCGACCGCCTCTTCGCCCAGCCCCTGGAGCAAGTGCCCGACTTCGTCTTCAACGAGGACGTGGTGCGCGTGTTCCCGGACATGATCAAGCGTTCGGTACCCGGCTACCCGACCATCGTCGAAAACCTCGGCGTGCTCGCCGCACGCTTCGCCCAGCCACACACCGCCCTGTACGACCTCGGCGCCTCGCTGGGCGCAGTGACCCAGTCGCTGCGCCGCCACGTGCGCCACGATGGCTGCCGGGTGATCGCCGTGGACAACTCCGCGGCCATGGTCGAACGCTGCCGGCAGTACCTCACCGCCCAGGACTCGATGTTCCAGGAACTGCTGCCGGTGCAGGTGCTCGAGGCCGACATCCTCGCCCTGCCCTTCGAGCCTGCCTCGGTGGTGGCGATGAACTTCACCCTGCAGTTCATCGCCCCGGAGCAACGCCTGGCCCTGCTCGCACGCATTCACCAAGCCCTGCTGCCAGGCGGCGCGCTGATCCTGTCCGAGAAACTGCGCTTCGACGACGAACAGGAACAGGCGCTGCTCAACGACCTGCACCTGGACTTCAAGCGCGCCAATGGCTACAGCGACCTGGAAATCGCCCAGAAGCGCAGCGCCATCGAGCACGTGATGAAGCCCGACACCCTGCAAGCCCACCAGGAGCGCCTGCGCGCCGCCGGCTTCTCGAAAGTCGTGCCCTGGTTCCAATGCCTCAATTTCGCCTCGCTGATAGCCCTGCCATGATCGATCTGTCCCCCCTCGTCCGCCGTCTGGCGGGCACGCCGCTGGCTTCCTGGTCCCAAGGGCTGCAAGCACAACTCGACACCAAGCTGGAAAAAGGCCATGGCGACCTCGAGCGCTGGCGCGGCGCGCTGGATGCGCTGCCGGACCTGACGCCCGAGAAAATCGACCTGGTCGACGGCTTGCGCCTGGACAGCGACTGCGATGCCGCCACCCGCGCCCAGGTACACCAGGCGCTGATGGGGCTTTCGCCCTGGCGCAAGGGGCCGTTCGACCTGTTCGGTGTGCACGTGGATACCGAATGGCGCTCGGACTGGAAGTGGTCGCGGGTCGGCCCGCACCTGAACCTCAAGGGCAAACGCGTGCTCGATGTCGGCTGCGGCAACGGCTACTACCAATGGCGCATGCTCGGCGCCGGTGCCGACATGGTGGTCGGTGTCGACCCGAACTGGCTGTTCTTCTGCCAGTTCCAGGCGGTGCAGAAGTACCTGCCGGAGCTGCCCGCCTGGCACCTGCCCTTCGCCCTGGAAGAGCTGCCCGCCAACCTTGAAGGCTTCGACACCGTGTTTTCGATGGGCGTGTTCTATCACCGTCGATCGCCCATCGAGCACCTGCTGGCGCTCAAGGACTGCCTGGTCAAAGGCGGCGAGCTGGTACTCGAGACCCTGGTGGTCGAAGGCGACGAGCAGCACGTGCTGGTGCCAGAAGACCGCTACGCGCAGATGCGCAACGTTTGGTTCCTGCCGTCGGTGCCCGCGCTGGAGCGCTGGCTGCGCCGCGCCGGCTTCAGCGATGTGCGCTGCGTGGATGTCAGCGTCACCAGCGTCGAGGAGCAGCGCAGCACCGACTGGATGCGTTACCAATCGCTGGCTGACTTCCTCGACCCGAACGACCACAGCAAGACCATCGAAGGCCTCCCGGCCCCCCGCCGCGCCACGCTGCTGGTGCGCAAATAAAAAAGGCGCCCCGAGGGGCGCCCAAGTTCACCGGCGGCGGGGAGCTGTCGCAGCACCGGTGCCTCACCAAGACTATTCCTTGGCCACCTCACGAGCCGTCTCCTGCGCCTGGCGCTCACGCTTGACCAGCACTTCCTGCCGGTCGCCGAACAGCCGCTGCTGTTCCTTGAGAAATGTATCCACGAACCGCTGCGAACGCTCCGCGCCACCCTCGGCGAAAACGCTGGTGCTGCCCACGGCGAGAATCGCCAGCAGCAGGTATTTGGTCAGGTTCATCGTGCTTGCCTCATGATCACCGTTCAGACAGCGCCATCCTAGCGAGGGGCAGCTAACGCCAAGGTGAGGTGGGCATTACAGTCTTGCAATGTGGTCCTGTGGGCTGTGTTTACCCGCGACGGAGCTCGAACA
This sequence comes from Pseudomonas wayambapalatensis, assembly GCF_049942315.1. Lineage (NCBI taxonomy): Bacteria > Pseudomonadati > Pseudomonadota > Gammaproteobacteria > Pseudomonadales > Pseudomonadaceae > Pseudomonas > Pseudomonas wayambapalatensis. The sequence continues at coordinate 2,250 of NZ_JBNFMU010000176.1, read as the reverse complement.
AGCAGCCAGATGACGCCCGCATTACAAATCGGTTATTTGCGCCGACAACGCGTTCTCATGCCGTAACATCCTGCAGCTTGACCCTAAAGCCCCTACAGGCTTGAGAATCGCGCCCTTTCCACCCCACAGAGCCCCCCATGCGCCTATTGATCATCGAGGACGAACCCCGCACCGCCGACTACCTGCAGCAGGGCCTGCGCGAAAACGGCTACGTGGTCGATTGCGCATATACGGGCACCGATGGCCTGCACCTGGCGCGCCAGCACAGCTACGATCTGGTGATCCTCGACGTCAACCTGCCCGAGCTCGATGGCTGGGGCGTGCTGCAGCGCCTGCGTGCCGAATCGTCCACTCGGATCATGATGCTCACCGCGCACGGTCGCCTGGCCGACCGGGTCAAGGGCCTGGACCTGGGCGCCGACGACTATCTGCTCAAACCTTTCGAGTTCCCGGAGCTGCTGGCACGGATCCGCAGCCTGCTGCGGCGCAACGACCAGCACCTGCAACCGGACACCCTGAAAGTCGCCGACCTCGAGCTCGACCCCGGCCGGCATCGCGCCTGGCGTGGCGGCCAGCGCATCGACCTCACCGCCAAGGAGTTCACCCTGCTGCACCTGCTGATGCGCCAGAGCGGCGAAGTGCTCTCTCGTACGCAAATCATCTCGCTGGTGTGGGACATGAATTTCGACTGCGACACCAATGTGGTCGAGGTATCGATCCGCCGCCTGCGGGCCAAGATCGACGACCCCTTCGACAACAAGCTCATACACACCTTGCGCGGCGTGGGCTATGTACTCGAGGCTCGCACGTGAAAGGCCGCACCCTGTCGCTGCGCCTGGGGCTTTCGGTCACCCTGATGGGCGCCGCGCTGGTGCTGCTGCTGGCCTGCCTGGCAGTGTTCGCCCTCGACCACGAACTGGACAGCCGCGCCCGTCGCGACCTGGCGCGCAAGATGATGCAAGTCGAGCACAACCTGCGGGTGGACCTGCGCAGCGACGACCTCGGCGCTCGCGCTCATCCCCTGCTCGACCTGGTGATGGGGCACGACAACCTTAGCCTCAATGTGCTGGCGATCAACGGGCGGCATCCGTCGCTGCTGAGCCTGGGCCCGGCGCTCGAGGCACAGGCCTTGCGCCAGCTACCGGCGGGGCAGCAACCAAGCTTCACGCAATGGCGCGACAGCGACGGGCGGCAGATCCTCACCGTCACTCAATTGATGCGCCTGCGCGACGACCAGCCGGTGCGGGTGATGATGTCGCTGGACCGCGCCGACGACAATGCGCTGCTCCAGGCCTACCTGAATTCGACCTTGCTGGCGCTGCCGATACTCTTGCTGCTGATCGGCATCGGTGCCTGGAAACTGGTGCAGCGCGGGCTCGACCCCCTGCGCCGGTTCCGCCGCATCGCCGGGCAGATCTGCGCACACGACCTGGCGCACCGCCTGCCGACCACTGGCCTGCCCCAGGAACTGGCGGAGCTGGCCGGCAGCATCAACATCATGCTCGATCGCCTCGACCAGGGTGTTCGCCAGCTGTCGCAGTTCTCCGACGACCTGGCCCACGAACTGCGCACTCCCATCGGCAACCTGATGGGCAAGGCCCAGGTCACCCTGTCCCGCGAGCGCGACGGCAACCGCTACCGCGAGGCGTTGGAGGACAGCGTCGAGGAGCTCACCCGCCTGAACCGCATCATCAATGACATGTTGTTCCTGGCCCAGGTCAGCCAACCCCAGGCGCTGGCCATGCTCAAGCCGCTGTCCCTGGCCGATGAAACCGCGCGGGTGATGGCGCTGTTCGACTTCAGCGCCGAACTGAAAGGTATCGAGCTGCGTGCACACGGCTGGGGCACGGTACTGGCCGACCGGTTGATGTTCCAGCGGGCGCTGTCGAATCTGCTGAGCAATGCGATTCGCCATAGCCCACACGATCAGGTGATCGAACTGGGTATCGAGCGGCGTCAGGACCAGGTGTGGTTATGGGTGCAGAACCAGGGGCCCGGGATCGACGAGGCGCATCTGGCGCATCTGTTCGAGCGCTTCTACCGGGTCGGCTGTGGTCGCTCGCGGCAGGAAGGCGGAACCGGGCTGGGGCTGGCGATCGTGAAGTCGATCATGCAACTGCATGGCGGCCGGGTCGAGGTGAGCAGCCAGGCTCAGGGGCCTACGCGGTTTACCCTGGTGTTTCGGGCGGAATGATGAGGGGGTCACACCGGCCCAATCGCGGGACAAGCCCGCTCCCACAAGTACCCGCT
>NZ_JBNFMU010000175.1:0-69363 GCF_049942315.1 Pseudomonas wayambapalatensis | reverse complement strand
GGAGGGGAGGGGTGGTTTGGAGTATCTGTTGTGGGTCCGAATTGTACCCCTTCCATTCCGCCTCTTTTGTTTCCCCCCCTTCTCTGCTTTTTCCACCCCCCCCCCCCCCCCCCCGATTGCGGCCAGTACAGGGGCTACCAGACCATTGCCTTCTCCCACCCTTTCCAGAACAGCCAGCGGCGCAATTCGGCATGTTCGCCGGTGCCGATCTGCCAGGCAGGTCGTTTGCTGTCCAAAGCGATCAGCGAGATGAAGCCGGCATGGCTGGCCGCGACCAGGGTGCTGCCATCGGCGCTGATGTCCATGGCGCTGATGGCCGACCCCAGGTAATGCTGCCAATGTGCACCACCGTCTTCGCCGAAGCCGCGCAGATAGCCTTGGGCATCGCCGACGATGTACTCACCTTCGCGTGCGACGCCAGCATGAATCTGCACGCCTTCCTGCAGCATCGAGATCTGTGGGTCGGTTGCAAGATTGGCGAGCGTTACGCCAAGGCTGGCCCCGCCGTCGCCCTGGCAGGCATTGAGCAGCAACTGGTCGCCGCGGTGGTTGAACAGGGCAAAGTGCGGATACTCGCCCGCCGGGACGATCTCGGCCAGCGGCTCCAGGTGCTCGTCGAGTAGCTGGTGGTTGCCGCGTTGCTCGCCCAGCACGATCCTTCGGCCATCCGGCGACAGTGCCGCATGGGCCAGGGTCAGGGTGAGCGCGATGTCGTCAGGGTCGGTGCCGTCGGCCAGTTGCGCCAGGATATCTGCTTCGCGGCGCAGCAGGCGGGTGGCACCTTGAGGTGCGAGCAGGAAGATGCCCTCGCGGCTGACCAGCAGCACCCGTTGGCCATCCGGCAGGGGGAGAAGCTGGGTTGGGGCGGGTGGCAGGTCGAAGGGATCGAACGGGTAGCCAGGTGGCAGGCCTTCCAAACCATGGGGCCAGGACAGCCGGGCGACCTGCGGGCCGCCCCAGCCGTCGGTGATGCGTACGCCCTCGGCATTGGCCAGGGCGAAGTAGCGTCGTCGCGGGCAGCGACCGAAATACTCGACGCTGATCATCGGGGTCACCCCGTGGCGGTCGATCTGCACCACCTGGCCCTTGTCGTGGGGCATGCCGATGCGTGCCAGCAAGCGGCCGTCATCGAGCAGCAGCACATTGGCGATACCTTGGCCATGGCTCTGGAGCAGTGGCAGCAAGGGATCATGGGCGGGCGGCCAGGCTTCGCGAAACAACTGACGCTGGTGCTCGTCGATGCCAGGCCTGTTGATCGCGTGCAGGGCGAGCTGCCAGGCCTCGAGCAGGTGGTCGATGGCCGGTGGGCAGGGCGCTTGTGCTGGGTCGTGCCCTGGTGCGCGACCTTGCGCAACATGGCGGTTGACGGCCTCGGCGTAGGCGGTGATCGCCTGTTGCCACTGCTGCTGAGGGTGTTGCTTGTCCATGAGCGGATCGAACTCCTTGTTCCGCAGGTTGCTACAGTGCGTCATGGTACTCCGTGTGCGCGCGGTTGTGAGGCCCGGCCTTGACGCGTACCATGCCGAGTATTCCTATCAATAACAAACCGTGCATCCGCGTCCTTAACCTGGGCACGTGGGGCGCGTCCTATCGCTTTGCCTGCGGAGATTGCATTGGCCTCGATGAATGGACCCCTACCTGATTCCCTTCCTGCACCGGCAGGCGGCGGCAGCTGGCTGAGCGTGATCGCGCTGGCACTGGCGGCCTTCATCTTCAATACCACCGAGTTCGTGCCGGTGGCACTGCTCAGCGACATCGGTCGCAGCTTCGACATGACCACCGCGCAGGTGGGCCTCATGCTGACCATCTACGCCTGGGTAGTGGCGCTGGCTTCGCTGCCGATGATGCTGATGACCCGTAACATCGAGCGGCGGCGCCTGCTGTTGTTCGTGTTCCTGGTGTTCGTCGTCAGCCATCTGCTGTCGTGGATGGCACAGAGTTTCGCCATGTTGCTGGTCAGCCGCATCGGCATCGCCTTGTCGCACGCGGTGTTCTGGGCGATCACCGCGTCGCTGGCGGTGCGCGTGGCGCCGGCCGGCAAGCAGGCCAAGGCGCTCGGGTTGCTGGCCACCGGAACTACCCTGGCGATGGTTTTGGGCATCCCGCTCGGGCGGGTGGTGGGCGAGGCGCTGGGTTGGCGCATCACCTTCCTCAGCATCGCGGGTGTGGCGCTGGCGACCATGCTGTGCCTGATGAAGTCGCTGCCCTTGCTGCCGAGCCAGAACTCCGGTTCGTTGCGCAGCCTGCCGATTCTGTTCCGCAGGCGCGCCCTGGTCATCACCTATCTTTTGGTCACGCTGGTGATCACCGCACAGTTCACCGCCTACAGCTACATCGAACCGTTCGCCCTGCATGTGGCGCAGATCAGTGGCGAGCACACCACCTTGATCCTGTTGCTGTTCGGCGGGGCGGGGGTGCTCGGTTCGGTGCTGTTCAGCCGCTACAGCGACCGCTTCCCGCATGGTTTCCTGGTTGGGTCGATCGGTTGTCTGGCCGCTTGCCTGTTGCTGCTGTTGCCGCTGTCGGGGAGCTTCGCCGCATTCGCCGTGTTGAGCATGTTCTGGGGCGTGGCGATCCTGAGCTTCAGCCTGTCGCTGCAATCGAAGACGCTCAAGTTGGCGTCCGACGCCACCGATGTGGCCATGGCGCTGTTCTCGGGGATCTACAACATCGGTATCGGCGGTGGGGCGTTGCTGGGCAGTATCGTCAGCAGCCAGATCGGCGTGGCCAATATTGGCCTGGTCGGCGGCGCGGTGGCGGTGCTGGGCTTGGGCCTGGCCTTGGCCAGCAGCCAGCGCTTTCGCGATGCTCTGGCGACACCCCCGGCGCCTTGAGCTTCACGCCAGCAAAGCCGACCACGCTGACACCAGCAGCAACAGTGCCAGCAGCTGGTTGAAGCGCTGCAGGTGCCGGGGTGAGCGCAACCAGCGGGCACTGCCGATCCCCAGCAGCGCCCAGGCGCCCATGCAGGGCAGGGCGACGATCAGAAACACCAGCGCCAAGTGCCACACCGGCACTCCTGGCGCGGCAAACACCCCGATCACCGCCACCGCCATCAGCCAGACCTTGGGATTGACCAGTTGCAGCGACGCCGCGCTGACAACCCCGAAGCGCTGCCGCGCCGTGGCATGCATGGGCTCACCAGCGGCGCGGAACAACTGCCAGGCCAGGCGGCTCAACCACAGCACGCCCAGCCCGCTCATCACCTGCTGCGCCAGCGGGTGGCGCAGCAGCACCTCTCCCAGCCCCAGGCCTACCACCCAGACGATCACTGCCGCCGCTGCGCAAGCCGCGAAGATTGGCGCCAGGCTGGCACGCAGGCCGTTGTGTGCACCGTGGGCGAGAATCAGCAGGTTGGTCGGCCCGGGGCTGATGCTGGCGACCAGGGCAAAAAGGATGAAGGGCAACAGCGATGACGACATGGTGAGGCTCCTGTGGTTCGGAGCACCATGGTCAGGCTTGGGGGCGGTTCAGTCTGGAAGCTTTGAGCAGCGTCGGCGGTAGTCGGCCGGTGTCAGCCGGTAGGCACGACGGAACCACCGGCCCAGGTGGCTCTGGTCGGCAAAGCCCAAGGCCATGGCCACTGCGCTGGGTGTGTCGCCGCGAGCCAGCAGGCGCCGGGCGCGGGCCAGGCGCAACTGAATCAGGTAGGCGTGCGGCGCCAGGCCGAACGCGGCCTTGAAGGCGCGGGTCAGGCGAAAGCGATCGACGCCGCAGGCCTGTGCCACTTCGTTCAAGCTGATGTCCTGGTCGATGTGGGCGTGCAGGTAGTCGCGCGCGCGCTGGGCGCACAGTGGCAGGCGTGGATCGGGGTCAAGGCGCTTGCGCCAGTGCAGGTGCCGGGTCAGGCAGGCGAGCAGGTCGTCCATGGCGGTCTGGCGCACGATTCGCATTTCGCCGCCGTGCATGGCCTGGAAGGCGCGCAAGGTGGTGCCCGCCAGTTGCGGGTCGGCACACAGGGTGTCGGCGAAGGCCGGCAGGCTGCCGGTCGGGGCCTGTTCGAACAGTGCATGCAGCTCGTTTTCCAGCCACTTCGAGTCCAGGTACAGCGTGGAATAGGTGAAACCTTCGTGGGTGGGGGCGTCGCCATCGTGAAGGTCGCCTGGCTCCAGCAGGAACACCTGGCCCGGTGTGCTCTGGTGCCGAACCCGGCGGCAATTGAACTGCTGCACACCCTGTTCGGTGACCCCGACCAGAAAGCTGTCGTGCCAGTGCGGGTCGTAGGCGTGGCCGACGAAATGGGCGCGGACCGACTCGATGCCAGTGTCGGCGTCTTGCTTGAGGTCGATCCAGTTGGACATGGGCGGGGCCTGCGAAAGGGAGTCTTCACCTTAGCTCAAAAGCGCTGCGGATTTTAGAACGAATGTGCACGGGATGGGCTGGGTAGTGGCACTGAGCCGGTATACTGGGTGTTTTTGCAGGAAGCTGTTGCTCTGATGAAAGACATATCTAAAAAATGGTTGCGGGCGCTACTGGTCATAATCGTCACTGCGATGGTTGCCCAAGTGGCAGCGATCTTGATACTGGTTCCCCTGGTCCAGTACGTGGGCGCCACGGGCGACTGGCTGTTGGGCACCTACCTGGCGTTCGTCGGCTTATGCACCCTGGTGTGCGTTGGCATATCCTTGCGAGCGTCTACGGTGGGGTTTGCCCATGACTGGAAATTCTTCTCGCTGATTGCCTCCAGCAAACTCATGCTTCTGGTGACGGTGGCCCTGAGCGTCGTACCGCTGGCGGTCGAAGTGTTCAAGCTGGCGGGATATATCCAGCAAATGCCCTTCAGCTTGTTCATGTATTGGTTGAGCGGTTTGAGCCTGCTGGTGTTTTCCATTCTTTATCACCTGTGCGCGCCCGGCGCGTATCGGTATCCGACCTTTGAAGACCTGATCAGGCGTGAAGGCAGTGCCAGGGTGCTACGTGGCGAGGCTGGCAAGGCATTGGAGGGCTTGCGCGCCGGGAAACCGGCGAGCGGGGCTGCTGGTGCGACGCCCTTCACGAGCCAGGACGAGCATGTTCTGGAAGTGCTCGCCCAGGGCCGCGTCATTGACGATGCCCAGTGTTATTTCGTCATGCGCGAGCATAGCGCCAACGACAATTGGAAGGTGCGTTGGGCGTTGACGCTGGCGTTGCTGATTCCCGCCTATGTCATTCCCACCGTGACCGTGGGCAAGATGTTCGCGGTCGTGGACACCGCTCGACAGCAGGTGCATGACCGGGGTGGCTGGTTGTGCGCCATCTATGGCGGCGTACTGACGCTTGGCAAGGATGCCAAGGAACAGGCCGAGTCCTGCAAAGCGCACTAACCAGGGTTGGGCTGCAACTGCGCAAACTTGCCCTGCAACCACTGGTGCAAGCGCGCCACCGCCGGCGACAGCTGCTTGCGGTGCGGGCACACCAGGGTCAGAGGGCGCAGGTCGCCGGGGAAGTCCGGCATCAGCACCTCGAGCTCGCCGACGGCAACATTGGCACGCACGTCCAGCCATGACTTGAAGGCGATGCCTTCGCCAGCCAGTGCCCAGCGCCGTACCACGTCGGCGTCGTCGCAGAACAGCGGCCCGCTGACCTGCACCGTCTGCTCGCCCAGTTGCCAGCGGTCGAACACCCGCGACTGCTGCAGGTACAGCAGGCAGTCGTGCTGTTGCAGGTCTTGCGGGGTGTGCGGGCGGCCGCGGCGGGCGAGGTAGGCGGGGGCGGCGACCAGCACCCTGCGGTTCCACGGCGCCAGTGGCAGCGAGATGTAGTTGGCGGTGTCGTCGATGCCATAGCGGATGCCGACGTCCACCGGGTCGCGGTACAGGTCGGCGAGTTCGTCGGACAGGAAGAAGCGTAGGCTCAAGCCCGAGTGTTCTCGGCGAAACTCGGTGAGCCAGGGCAGCACCAGGTTGCGTCCGACATCCGAAGGCGCCGACACCTGTAGTACACCGCGCAGTTCACTGTGGTCGCCATGCAGGCTTTCGCGCCCTTGACGCAGGGTCTCCAGCACGCTGTGGGCGGTGGGCAAATACAGCTCACCCTCGGCGGTCAGGCGCAGGCTACGGGTGGTGCGGGCAAACAGACGCACGTCCAGCTCACGCTCCAGGCGCTTGATCGCTGCTGCCACCTGGCCCGGTAGCAGGCCGGCTTCCAGGGCGGCGGCGGTAAAGCTGCCCAAGGCGCTGGAGCGAATGAACAGGTTTAAATCGTCAAGGCGCAGCATTTTCACTCCTGGAGTGAAAGTGTTGCTGCATTGTGCTGCTTTTTCTTTCCTGTAGGAAAGATAAGATACGCGCCATCACCTTCCCTGACAGGAGCAGTTCCGATGGATACCGTCACCCTGGCCAAGCGCCGCTATACCACCAAGGCCTACGATGCCAGCCGCAAGATTGAGCAAGCCACCATCGATGCACTGCTGGAGCAATTGCGTCATAGCCCGTCGTCGGTCAATTCGCAGCCTTGGCACTTCATCGTCGCCGGCAGTGCCGAAGGCAAGGCACGCCTGACCAAGGGCACCGAAGCCTTCGCCTACAACACACCCAAGATTCTCAATGCCTCGCACGTGATCGTGTTCGCGACCCGCACCGAAATGACCGAGGCGCACCTGAACGCCGTGCTGGACCAGGAAGCCGCCGATGGCCGTTTTCGCGATGACCAGGCCCGTGCCGGCCAGGACCTGACCCGACGCAGCTTTGTGAACCTGCATCGCTACGACTTCAAGGACACGCAGCACTGGATGGAAAAGCAGACCTACCTGGCCCTGGGTACCGCATTGCTCGGCGCTGCCGCCCTCGGGCTCGATGCGACCCCGATCGAAGGCTTCGACAGCAAGGCGCTGGACGCTGAGCTGGGCCTGCGCGAGCGTGGCTTTACCAGCGTCGTGCTGCTGAGCCTTGGGTATCGCAGCGAAGATGACTTCAATGCCGGCCTGAACAAGTCGCGGCTGCCGGCCGAGACGGTGTTTACCTTCCTCTGAAAAAAGCGGGGCAGGCCATTACGGTCTGCCCCGGTTTTCAATTTTCCTCCAGCGCCCGCTCGACCACGTCGCGGCTGGCGTCCAGCACTTGTTGCTGCACCCCTTCGCTGGCCAGCATGCGCCCGACCACCAGGGCACCGACGCACTGACTGATCAGCGCCCAGGCCCTGCGCTCATCCCCAAGCGTTTCACTCCAGGCTGCCTGCAGTTCGAGCAACCAGTGCTCGGCCTGTTCACGCACCGGTGGCTCGGCCCGGGCAATCTCGACCCCCAGTGGCGGCAGCGGGCAGCCACCCTCGGGATTGTGCAGGTGGGCCAGGCTCAAGTACTGCTTCAGGCAACGACGCAGGCGCTCGCGGTCGGCGCCCTGGCTGGCCAGGCGGGCGAGCGGGCTGTTGTACAGCTCTCGGCGTACCACCTCGCTGAACAGGTCATCCTTGGACGGGAAGTGATTGTAGAAGGCGCCACCGGTGAGGCCGATAGCCTTCATCAACTCAGCGACCCCGGTACTGGCGAAACCACCGCGCTTGGCCAGGACGCCACTGCTGGCCAGCAGTTTCTCGCGGGTCTGTTGCTTGTGATCGGTGGAATAGCGCATCCGCGAACCTCGGTATGCTGGCTTGACGGTGCAGCGATCATAGCATAGCGTTCGTTTACTAAATGATCGTTCACTAATGAGGTGCCGATGACAGAACAACGAAAAGCGGTCCTGGTGATAGGGGCGGGCGATGCCACCGGCGGCGAGATCGCCAAGCGTTTTGCCCGCGAAGGTTATATCGCCTGTGTGACCCGTCGCGACGCTGACAAGCTGCAACCGCTGGTGGACGAGATCCGTGCGGCCGGCGGCCAGGCCTACGGTTTTGGCTCCGATGCACGCAAGGAAGAGGCGGTGGCCGAGCTGGTCGAAACCATCGAGCGTGATATCGCCCCGATCGAGGCCTTCGTGTTCAACATCGGTGCGAACGTGCCCTGCAGCATCCTCGACGAAACGCCGCGCAAATACTTCAAGATCTGGGAAATGGCCTGTTTCGCCGGTTTTCTTACTGCCCAGGCGGTGGCGCGGCGCATGGTCACCCGCGAGCGCGGCACCCTGATCTTCACCGGCGCCACTGCCGGCACTCGCGGCGCCGCCGGTTTCGCTGCCTTCGCTGGCGCCAAGCATGCCTTGCGCGCACTGGCCCAGAGCATGGCGCGCGAGCTGGGGCCACGAAACATCCACGTGGCGCACGTGGTGGTCGACGGCGCCATCGACACGGCGTTCATTCGCGACACCTTCCCCGAGCGCTACGCCCTGAAGGACCAGGATGGCATCCTCGACCCTGCGCATATCGCCGACAGCTACTGGTACCTGCACACCCAACCCCGGGACGCCTGGACCTTCGAACTGGACTTGCGCCCCTGGATCGAACGCTGGTGATCCGCTGTGCCCAACCACCTTCCGCCACAAGGAGTGCTGCATGAGCAAATGCGTCGAGTTCTACTTTGACCTGGGTAGTCCGGCCAGCTACCTGGCCTGGACCCAATTGCCCGCCCTGTGCGCCCGCCGAAGCGCCACCCTGGCGCTGCGGCCAATGCTGCTGGGCGGCGTGTTCCAGGCCACCGGCAATGCCTCGCCGGCGACGATACCGGCCAAGGGGCGCTACATGATCGGCGACCTGAAACGCTTCGCTGCCCGTTATGGCGTGCCGTTCAGCCTGCCGACGGGGTTTCCGGTCAATACCCTGAACCTGATGCGAGGCGTACTCGGCACGCAGATGCGCTCGCCCGAGCGCCTCGAGCCTTTGCTCAAGGTTTTGTTCGATGGGCTGTGGGTGCAGCAGCGCAATCTGTCGGACCCCGAGGTACTCGATGCGACGCTGCGCGAAGCAGGCATGGACCCCGAGGCGTTTCGTGCCCTGGCGGCCGACGTCGAGGTCAAGGAGCGGCTCAAGCAGGTGACTCAGGAGGCGGTCGAGCGGGGCGTGTTCGGCGCGCCGATCTGTTTTGTCGGTAGGGAGATGTTCTTCGGTCAGGACCGCTTGGACTTCATCGAAGAAGCATTAACCTAACAGCCGTTCCAACTGCTCGCGCTCCCAGATGCTGAGCAGCTCGACCGGGTCGGTGCCATAGCGTTGCCAGTGGCCGCGCTCGGCCTCACGGCCATCGGGGGCGCGGCATTCGCTGCAATGGGCGAGGCCTTCGTCGTCGAGGGTCAGGATCAGTTGCCAGTGGCCGATCTGTACCCTGACCCGACCATCGCTCAGGCGCTCGTGCACTTCCAGCGCCTGGACGCCGAGGGCGGCGTCACGCAGGCACTGGTAGATCTCGCGGCTGTTGGGAGCGGGCATGAACGATCAGAAGTTCGCCGGGGTGTTGGCGCTGATGATTTCTGCTTCGTCCGGGCCGATGTTCTTGAAACTGTGCGGTAGCGTGGTGGGGATGTAGTAGCCGTCGCCAGAGTTGAGCACGCTGACCTGGCCATCGACCCACAACTCGACCGTACCCCGGGTGACCAGCCCGCATTCCTCGCCTTCGGCATGCACGATCGGCTCGCCCGAGTCGGCGCCCGGCGCGTAGAGCTCACGCAGCATGCGCATCTGGCGGCCTTCGACACTGGCACCGACCAGCAACATGCGCAGGCCGTTGCGCCCCAGGTCAGGTTGCTCGCTGCCGCGGAACACGTAGCGCTCTTCGCGTGCAGGTTCATCGAAGCTGAAGAACTCGGCGAGGCTCATGGGGATGCCTTCGAGGAGTTTTTTCAGGGAACTGACCGAAGGACTGACGCGGTTCTGCTCGATCTGCGAGATCGTCGAGTTGGTCAGGCCGCTGCGGCGGGCCAGTTCCCGCTGGGAGAGGTTGTTGCGTTCACGCACCAGTTTGAGTCGTGTCCCAGTGTCCATAGCCGCCTTGAGTAGTGAGTGATCAGAGGTGTCAAAAATAATGGGCAGCGCATTAAAACACACTCTGACCGGCAACGCGCTGTGCTTGTCAGGTGCGCTGGGCGGCGGGCGCAGGCCACAGCCCGACCAGGAGCAACAGCACGGCCACGGCCAGGAACGGCAAGCGCGGATCGAGGGCGTAGACCAGGGTCCCGGCGAGGGGGCCGACTACCGCGCCCATGCCCTGTGCCGCGCTGATCGAGCCCGCAGTGGCGCCTTGCTCGCTGGCTTGCATGGCATTGGCGGCCAGCGCCGAGAAGGCAGGGAAGACGAAGCCCATGCCGGCGGCGGCGACGAAGAAGCACGCCCACAATGCCGGAGCAGTGGTGGCGAAGGCCCCGGCGGCAAAGCCCAGCGCGCTGATGCTGGCGCCCACGCGGATCATCTTCAGCGGTGGCCACTCCAACTGGCGCAGCAGAATCTGCGAGCCAATCAGCGCCACGCCCACGGCGGTCAGGGCGATGCCTGCGGCCTGGGCGGCATCGGCACTGTTCAGTTGCAGACGGTCGAGGGCGAAAAAGCCCACGGTGATCTGCGACACGGTCACGCTGAGCATGGCGCTGAAGGCCACGATCAACGGTCGACGCAGGCGCGGATCGCCCAGGCGTACGGCGCTCGGCGCATAGTTGTGGGGCAACGGCTGCGGCTTGAGCTTGAACAGCAGTACGAGAAATGCCGTGGCCGGCAGCAGCGACATGATGAAGAAGGGTGCGCTCAGGCTATGGCGCGCCAGCAATGCGGCCAGGGCCGGACCGAGCACGAGCCCCACGGCATTGGCCGCGCCCAGCAGGGCCATGGCGCGGGCGCGGCGTTCGGGCTCGACATGATCGGCGATCAGCGCATTGCCGCCCACCGGCAGCGCGGCATAGAAGGCGCCGATCAGGCCGCGGGTCAGCATCAAGCCGAGGAAAGCCAGGGTTGCGCCCGGCAGCCAGCGCAGGGCGCCATCGATGAACAGGCACAGCAGCCAGTAAGCGACGGTGAATCCGGCACTGCCCATCAGCAGGATGCGTCGCCGGCCCAGACGGTCGGCTGCGCGGCCCCAGGGGCGCGCAAGAATGACCCAGACCACGCCCGCCACGGTCACGGCGGCCCCGGCCTGCCAGGTGGCCATGCCCAGCAGGCGGGCGATGGGGCCGATCAAGGCGACGAACGCCATCATCGACATGGTGCAGGCCATGTTCACCAGCAACAGCGGGCGTAGATCGAGGGTGGGGGAGTGAAGCGGGGTGGGAGAAGCAGCGTCCTTCGCGGTGGTCATTGAAACATCCATGGCAGGCGGAAAGGTATCGGCCCCGTTCCGCCTGCAGGCGTTTTTCAGTCGCTGCGGCGCAGGGGCCCTGGCCACATGCTACGCAATACGCCGTCACGGCGCACCAGTGCATGGAACAGCGCTGCGCCGAGGTGGGCCAGGATGGTGACGAACAGCAGGTAGCCCGCCCAGCCGTGCGCCTGGCGCAGCACGGCATACAACTGCAGGTCGTGAGGCATGATCGCCGGCAGTTGCAAGGGCCGTGGGTAGCCGCCTGCCGAGAGCATCGCCCAGCCGAGCAACGGCATGGCCAGCATCAACCCGTACAGTGCCAGGTGCGAGGCGCCGGCTGCGAAGCGCTGCAGCGGTGGCAGGTCGGCGGGCAGTGGCGGATGCGGCAGCACCAGGCGCAGGATGATGCGCAGTACCACCAGTGCCAGCAGCGCCAGGCCCGTGGCCTTGTGCAGTTCCACCAACCAGGGGTGACGTGGCGACAGGTCGCCGACCATGCTCACGCCAATGAACAGCATTGCCAGGATCAGGATCGCCATGAGCCAGTGCACCAGGCGGGCCAGCGGGTGGAAGGCGGACGGTTTCATGGGCGGGCTCCTGCGCCGAGACTTTCGCGGCTGCGGCGATTGAACGATTCCGAATAGGCGGCCGAACGCGCGGCGAGGATCGGGTCGGCGGAGGCTTCGATGCCGCTGGGCAGAATCAGCGGGTCGAAGTTGAGGTCGCGGCAGGCGCCTTGTTCAGGTGCATCGACGTGGTCGATCACCAGGGTGCCGGCATCGATGCTGCGGCGCGAGTCGGGCCATTGGCTGGCCGGGTCGTCGATGGCGTCACCGGGTTCGGCGAGGGTCAGGCGCAGTGTCCAGCGCAGCGGCGCCTGGCTCAGGCGTTGTTGCAGATCGTGTTGCAGGTACAGGTTGTCCTCGACCTGGGCGGGCAGGGCGGCAAAGGGTGTTTGCGCGACCATGCGCCAGCGCACGGCTTGCGCCTTGCCGCTGGCATCGATCAGGCGAAAGGCGTTGATGCTGTTGTAGTCCGTGTTGGCGAAGCTGTCGCTGGGCTTGGCGCTGGCGGCCCACTGGCGGAAGGCTGCGCTTTCCGGGTGGGCGGCGAAGAAGGCCTGCAGCTTGGCCGGGTCCGGCTTGCCGGTGCTCGGGCTCGGGCCGCTGGCCAGGACCAGATCGTAGAAGCCTTGCGCAGTGCTCACCGCCAATACTGGCGGATTGTTCATGCCGGTACGCCAGACCTGGCCGTCGTCGGTGCTCAGCTGGATCGCCAGGCTGCGGGTCGGTACGCCGGCGTCGGGGCTGTAGGGGTTGGCACCGCCGATGGCGAAGCGGCCGATCACCGGCACCCGTGCCTGGCTGAATACCCGCGCACTCGACAGCGCCTGCGCCTGGCCGCTGCTTTCGAAGTAGCCGCTGACGCACAGGCCCTTGGCGTGGTTCTTGCGATAGCCGGGATGGTGGCCGGCCTGGGCTTCGAAGGTGTCGATGATGCGCTGCGGCGTCAGGGCAGGGGTGCCGATCCAGCCGGCGGCATAGGCGAAGCCTGCACCCAGCGCCACGACCGTGGCGCCTATGGCGGCCAGGCGCAGGGCCTTGGCAGGGCCTTGCAGGGGTGTGTTCATGATGACGTTCCGGGTCAGTGAATGAGTCGGTATGACGTGGCAGCGAAAAATTTATTCCCCAGGCGGGAATAGATTTCTTCGCGCCCCGTCTGCCCATTACACTGACAGCCCATGGGGCCGGAACCTGACCATGCATGACCTGGATGAACAACAATGGCGCGAACTGCTGCAGAGCCTGCGGCGCTTCGCCTTGTGGCTGACCCGCGAAAGCGGCAGTGCCGACGACCTGGTCCAGGCCACCGTGGAGCGTGCGCTCACCCGCAGCGCCCAGCAGCGAGAGGAACAGAACCGGCGTGCCTGGTTGTTCACCATCCTCTACCGGCTGTTTCTCGACGGCAAGCGCCGCGATCGCCTGCACTCGCGCTGGTTGAACTGGTTCGGTCGCGGCGGGCAGGCCGAGGAGCCGCTGGGCTACGAGACCGAGAGTATCGTGCTGGCCCAGGCCGACCTGCAGGCCTTCGCCCGCCTGCCCAGCGAGCAGCGCGCGCTGTTGCTGCTGGTCAGCGTCGAGGGCTTGAGCTACAAGGAGGTCGCTCAGGCCCTGGATATTCCGATCGGCACAGTCATGTCGCGCTTGTCGCGCGCCCGTGCCGCGTTGCGTGAACTGACCGAGGGCAAGCCATCGTCCCCGGCCTTGCGGAGACTGAAATGACTCGCCTGATTCCCACCGAGCAAGAGCTGCATGCCTACGTCGACGAGCGCCTGGAGCCGGTGCGCCGGGCCGAGGTCGAGGCCTGGCTGGCGGCCAATCCGGAGCAGGCCGCACGGATCGAGGCCTGGCGCAGCGATGCCCGGCGCCTGCGTGCGGCGCTCGCCGGTTTCAACGACATGCCACACAATCCGCAACTGGAACTGGCCCATCTGCGTCGGCGTGTGCGTCAACGCCGCCAGCAGCGCTTCGCGTCGGCTGCAGTCCTGTTGCTGGCGTTGGGGGTTGGCGGGCTTGGGGGCTGGCAGGCACGTGAATCGACGATGCTGGCGGGCGATATGCCGATGGCCGACGCGGTGCAGGCACACAAGCTGTTCGCCGATGCCAAGGCCCTCGATGTCCAGGCCGATGACCCGGCACAGTTGCAGTCGTGGCTGGGGCGGCATTTCAACCGGGTCGGCCAGGTGCCGGACCTCAGCGGATACGGCTTCCAGCCGGTGGGCGCACGTCTGCTGGCCAACGAGGACGGCCCGGCGGCATTGCTGGTGTTCCAGGACGCAAAAGGCGAGCGCATCAGCCTGTTCATGCGCTCGCCAGGCGGGCGTTACGAGCAGATGCCCAGCGGGCAGCGGGTCGATGGGCAGCTCGAGGCGCGCTACTGGTCCCATGGCGACTACAATTTCGCCCTGGTCAGCGCGGCGGATGATACCCGTAGCGAGCAGGTGCGCAAGGTCCTGGGGGTCAGTCTCTAGCGCCGATGGCCAGGGGAGGCGAACATTCATTTGAAAGCGCTATGCTTGGCCCATGTCCAGCACACCTGCCTTGCGCCAACCTTGCCCTCCCGGCGCCTGTGATTGCGGGCGCGAGCAGTTGCACGCGCACCCACCCCAGGCCCAACGTATCCTCCTGCTGACCCGCCAGGAGGAAAAACGCCTGCTCGAACGTCTGGAAAACCTCAAGAGCCTGGAAGACCTGCAGCACCTGCAGTCACGCCTCTTTGAGCAATTGGGCATTGGCGTGCATATCGCACCAGGCGACAACGAGGTACGTACCATGCGCGGCTTCGTCATCGAGCTGGACGACCAGCCAGGCCTGTGCCGCAAGACCCGCCAGTCGATCCCGGCTGCCATTCGCAAGGGCCTGGAGCGCAATCCGGAAGTGGCCTTCCGGCTGCTCGATGCCCATGACCTGCTCGGCGGCGCCTGAGTCTCAGCGCATCGCCGCCAGCTTGATGCCAAACCCGACCAGGCAGGCACCGGCCAGGAGCGAGTCTAGCCTGTCAGAACGTCGCCTTGACCTGCAGCCCTACGACCAGTGCGTTGTCGATGGCTTCCCCGGAGAAGGCGCCAGGTTCGATGATGTACTGCACATCCGGACGCAGGTTCAGCCATGCGGTGGCCTGGTAGCCATAGCTGAGTTCGATCAACTGCTCGGCGCTGTCCAGGTTGGGGAAGTCGCGCCCGGCATCGAACGCGGTCGCTTCCAGCAATTGACGGCTGCGCGGGTTCGGCACCGCCCGTCCATAGCCTAAAGCCAGGGTGTCGCGCGGGCGTCCTTCGAAGGGCTTGTACAACACCACGCCTGCGCCATACCAGCGGGTGAAGGGCGAGGCGGCCTTGCTCGACGCCGAATATTGGCCGAACGCATGCAGGCTACGACCCGCGGAGGCTGGGTCGTTCCACAGCGCCTGGTCGACCAGCAGGTAGTGGCCGCTGCGTCCGGCCACGTCCTGGTCGCTGCCGATACGTTTGACGTTGGAGCTGTCGTAGTAATAGCCCAGCTTGTACTCGCCCGGCAGTTCGCCCAGGTGCTTGTACACCAGCTCGACTGGCACCACGGTGCCTGTGCTGTGCTTGGGCCCCAGGTGCCAGGCGCGGCTGGAGTTGCCGTTGCTTTGCGGATCGACGTTGAAGGCCGCCACGCGCAGTTGCCAGGAGGGCGAGAGATCGTATTTGACCCGGGCGCCGAGGTGCGCGTTGGGGTAGTTGGTCCAGCCGCTGCCACCGGACATGTTCAGCGGATGGCCGCAGAAACCGGCATTCATGAAATTGCACAGGATGCCGCTGTCCAGGCCGCCGAGGTCGTTGCCCATGGCCATGTAGCCGAGCTTGAGATTCAAGGCCGGGGTGAACAGGCTGCGCTCGTAGCTCAGTTCGGTGAGGCGGGTATAGAGACCGCCGTAGTTCTCCTGGATCGGCAGACGGTTGCCGACCAGGTCTTCGGAGGCGCTGTTGCCACGGCGGTCGTTGACCGTCAACTGGACCTTGCCGCCGTTGTCCAGGCCATACAGTTTCGACAGGTCGAACTGCACGCCGAACTTGAGGTTCTGCGAGTAGCGCGCCGAGCGGTGCAGGCCGCCGTGGGCGTTGTAGGCGGTTTCGCCGCTGTAGTCGCCGGTGATGTGGATGCCGTCTTCTTCCAGTTGCTCGCGCAGGCCGCCCCAGTCACCGGTCAGGGTGTTGTCGGCGGCGAGCGAAGCGGTGCTGGTCAGGGCGAAGACAAGAGGGGTCAAGCGAAAAGCGGGGGACATTGCAGGGTCTCGGATGGTCTGTGAGGGCCCCTTCGCGTGCAGGCCGCAGCGACTTGCACGCGAAGGGGGCAACGCGGTCTATGGCAAGGCGTACGAAATCACATAGTCGCCACGGTCAGTCGACTGTCGCGCGCCACCGGCGGTGATCACCACGTACTGCTTGCCGGTCTTGGGCGATACGTAGGTCATCGGCCCGCCCTGGCTGCCAACCGGCAGGCGCGCCTTCCAGATCTCGTTGCCGTTGCTGCTGTCGTAGGCACGCAGGTAGAAATCCTGGGTGCCGGCGATGAACACCAGGCCGCCTTGGGTGGACAGGGTGCCGCCCAGCGTTGGCAGGCCGATCTTGATCGGCAGGTGCATGCGGATACCCAGGGGGCCTGTGTCCTCGACGGTGCCGACCGGCACCTGCCAGGCGATCTGTCGGGTCTTCATGTCGATCGCGGTGAGGGTGCCGAACGGCGGCGCCTGGCAGGGGATGCCGGCCACCGACAGGAAGCGGTTCTTGTTCACCGCGTAAGGTGTGCCCTTGAGGGGCACGGCACCCATGCCAGTGTTCAGCGCCTCGCCACCGGAGGCTGCCTGGCCACTGTTCTGCGAAGGGATCATCTGGATCCACAGGCCCAGGCGCATGTCATTGACGAAAATGAAGCCGTGCACCGGATCAGTCGAAAGGCTGCCCCAGTTCATGCCGCCCAGCGAGCCTGGGAAGCTCAGCGACAGATCGGTTCCCGGTGCGGTGTACAGGCCGTCGTAGCGCATCTTCTTGAAGTCGATGCGGCACAGCAGTTGATCGTACGGGGTGGCGCCCCACATGTCCGACTCGGTCAGGGTCTGCGCGCCGATCTGCGGCATGCCGACAGACTTGGGTTGGGTCGGGGAATAGGGCTCGTTAGGGATGTTGCTCGGCTTGACCGGGACTTCATCGACCTGGGTCAGCGGTGTGCCGGTGGCGCGGTCGAGCACGTAGATCTGCCCGGCCTTGGTGCCGATCACGACGGCCGGCACGGTACTGCCGTCGTCCTTGGTGAAGTCGATCAGGCTGGGCTGCATCGGCAGGTCGAAGTCCCAGAGGTCGTTGTGCACGGTCTGGTAGACCCACTTCTGGTTGCCGGTGGTGGCATCCAGCGCCAGCACTGAGGCGCCATAGGTGTGGTCGAGCTTGCTGCGCTCCACGCCATAGATGTCGGTGGAGGAGGAACCCATCGGCAGGAATACCGTGTTCATCGCCGGATCGTACGACATCGGTGCCCAGCTGTTGGGGGTGCTGCGCACGTAGGTGCTGCCGTCGGCAGGGGCGTTGCGGTCCTGCGGATTGCCTGGGTCGAAGGCCCAGCGCATCTGCCCGGTGATCACGTCGAAGCCGCGCAGTACACCGCCGGGCATGTCGGTCTGGACGTTGTCGGCGACCCGCCCACCGACCACCACGGTGGTACCCGCCATCAGCGGCGCGGAGGAGAGCTGGTAGTAGGAATCCGGGACATCGCCAAGGCCGGCCTTGAGGTCGACCTGGCCGTTGTTGCCGAAGCCTTCGCAGAAGGCGCCGGTGTCGGCATCCACCGCGATCAGGCGGCCGTCGATGGTGTTGGTCAGCAGGCGACGCTGGCAGTTGGCACCCGCCGGCAGCGTGGCAACGGTGATCGGCGAACTGTGCGGTTGGGTTGGCTGGACGATCGGCGCGGTGGCATCGAAGTAGGCCAGGCCACGGCAGCGCTGCCAGACCTTGGACTGCGCGTTGATGGCGTTTTTCCAGAGTTCCTTGCCGGTGTCGGCATCCAGGGCGATCAGGTTGTTGTGCGGGGTGCAGATGAACACCTTGTCGCCGACCTGCAGCGGGGTGAGCTGGTCTTCGGCGCCGTTGCCGTCGCTGATCGCGACATCACCGGTGTGGTAGGTCCAGGCCACCTTGAGCTTGTCGACGTTGGCGCGGTTGATCTGATCCAGCGCGGCGAAACGGCTGCCGCCTTCGGTGTTGCCGTAGTGCGCCCAGTCCTTCTGCGCCTTGCCCGGTTCCACGGCGGTCAGGCCCGGACCATTGCCGGTCGGTGCGACGCTGGGGTGAGCGACGAACATGTTGCCTGCGGCAATGGCCAGCACCACTGCCAGTGCTGCAGCCAGGGCATAGGCGCGACGACCGGCACTGCCGCCATTGGCACGCACCAACAGTGGATAGACCAGCGCGACCACCAGGCCAATGGCGCCGAACATGAACAGCCGCGAGAACAGCGGCCAGAATACCAAGCCCGCATCGGCCAGTGCCCAGATGAAGGTGCCGAGCAGAAACACGGCGTAGAGCCAGGCGCCGGCCGGCTTGCGACGGGCGATGAGCAGGCCGGCAATGGTCATCACCAGGCCGCCGATCAGGAAGTACCAGGAGCCGCCCAGGCCGGCCAGCTTGACGCCGCCCGCGGCCAGGAGCATGCCGAGCAGGGCGATGATGACGCCCAGCCCGACCAGAAGGAATGTGGAGGCGCCAGAGGCGCGGGGTGTGTCGTTCATGCCAGGGATCTCGCAGGTGGAATGCGCGAAGTCTAAGCCCTTAGCAAGCTAATTAACAAGTTGGTACATTTTATTGGGTGACGGATTGTCGCAGGTGTTTACAAGCTTTTTTCCGGGATTTGTCGTGAATATGGCGGTTATATGCAGATAAATTCAGGCAATTGGCATTGCTTGCGCATTCGACCAAGGTCGTATTCGCAAGTCAGCGGTACGTCGGAATCAGCGCCTGGGTTCGTGTTGCTTGCGGTAGGCACCCGGTTGCATGCCGATTGCCTTGGCGAATGCCCGGGTGAAGGCCGCCACCGATTGGTAGCCCGCCTGGACGCCGACCTGTTCCACGGTATTGCCTGCGCGCAGCAACTGGCAGGCATGCCGCATGCGCAGGGCCAGCAGCACCTGGCCCGGCGATTGCCCGGCCAGTTCGTTGAAACGCTTGAAGAACGCCGAGCGCGACAGCCCGGTGCAGGCCGCCATGCTCTCCAGCGACCAGGCCTGGCCCGGGTCTTCGATCAGGCGTTCGAGCAGGCCGGCAAAGGCCGGCTGGCGGGCAAGGGCGATCAGCCCGCCGAGCGACTGGCCGCCATTGACTTGCTGACGCAGCACGTAGAGGAACAGCAGGTGGGTCAGGCGTTCGAGCAAGGTCTGCGAGGGTGTCGGCTGGCGGCGACATTCTTCCAGGATCAGCTCGAAGAGCGCTCGCGCGGCGCTGCCGGCCGGATCGTCGGCCCGCAGCAGGATCCAGTCGGCCAGCCCTTCGACGATCAGCGACGACAGCCCCGACTGGAACTGGAAGAAGCCGCACACCAGGCCCACGCCATCCCCTGCGTCGAGGTCCAGCGCCTGCATGGTACGCCGCGGCTGGGCGCAGGCATCGACGGGGTCGGCGTCGCTGGAGAGCCTGTAGGCCAGGTCGCGCAGCAAAAACACCGCATCACCGCTGTCCAGGCGGATCGGCTCCGGTTGCCCGTCGATGTGCAGCCAGCAGTGCCCCTGAACCACCAGGTGGAAGCTGGCCCGGCCCATGCCCTGGGTGCTGGCGTGCCAGCCGCCGCAGTAGCGGCCGACATGAAAGAGGCTGGCGTCGAGCTCCAGGCCCTCTAATAACCAATCGACAAGATGGCTGGACGAAATCATCTAATGCAAAGACTCAGGAGCAAGGAAAGGCGACTGATGAATATGGATGCTACTTCTTATAACCAACAGACTGTACGGACACACATCAAAGGAGACTACTCCATGTCCTCGCGCATTACTCTACACACTCTGCAGAGCGCCCCGGAAGCTGCACGTCCCTTCCTCGAAAACGCCCAGAAGAACTCCGGCTTCATCCCCAACCTGCTGGGTATTCTGGCCAACGCCCCGGCGGCCCTGGAAACCTATGTCACGGTTTCGGCCCTCAACGGCAAGTCCGAGCTGACCCTGGCCGAGCGCGAAGTGGTGCAACTGATCGCCGCCACCAAGCACGGTTGCGATTTCTGCGTTGCCGGCCACACGGCAGTGGCCCTGAACAAGGCCAAGCTGCCGCAAGAGGTGGTCGATGCCCTGCGTGCGCGTGGCGAGCTACCTGATGCACGCTACGAAACCCTGGCCGAGTTCGCCCGTGAAGTCATCGCCACCCGCGGCAATGTCAGCGATGCCACCTACCAGGCCTTCCGCGATGCCGGCTTTACCGAAGGCAATGCCCTGGAAGTGATTCTGGGCGTGAGCCTCGCAACCCTGTGCAACTTTGCTAATGTGTTCGCCCAGACGCCGCTCAACGACGAGCTGAGCAAGTACCGCTGGCAGCCTTCGGCGTAATCCACGCCCGGTGCCGGCACGCCGGCGTTTTAAAAGGAGTAGGGACATGCTTGATTCTGCATTTCGACAATGGCTGGATGCCAATGCCGAGGCAATCGACCAGGGCCAGTGCGACCCGCACCTGGTGCTGGCCCACATCGCCGAGTCGCAGTTGCTGCGGGTTGGCGTCGATCCGGCACTTGGCGGCTCGGGCGGTGACGTTACCAACGCGGTGGAGGCCATCGCTGCCATCGCCAGTCGCTCGCTGGCCTCGGCCTTCGTCTGCTGGGGGCAGCGGGCCTTCATCGAATACCTGCTGCACAGCCCCAACCAGGCCTTGCGCGAGAAGTTGCTGCCTGAACTGCTGACCGGCGAACTGGCCGGCGCCACCGGCTTGTCCAACGCCATGAAATTCCTCTCAGGTATCGAAGCCTTGCAAGTGCAGGCGCGTGCCGAGGGCGAAGGCTGGGCCCTCGAAGGCCGCCTGCACTGGGTGACCAACCTGCGCAAGAGTGGCTTCGTGGTGGCGGCGGCAATCGAGGCCGAAGAGGGCCAGGCGCCCTTCGTGCTGGCGATTCCGTCCGACAGCCAAGGCCTCGAGCGTTCCGACGACCTGCAACTGATGGGCCTGCAGTCGAGCAGCACCGCCGCGCTGGCCTTCCACCAGGTCGCGCTGGACCGCAGTTGGCTGTTGCACGAGAACGCCCGCGAGTTCCTGCCTCGGGTGCGTCCGGCATTCCTGGCGCTGCAGTGCGGCATGTCCATCGGCCTGACCCGTCGCGCCCTGGACGAAGTGCGCGAGCACCTGCAGGGGCGCGGCTCGTTCCTCGCCGAAGCCGAGCAGGTGCTGCGCGAGCGCCTGGAGAATACCGTCGGCGAGCTCAAGCAGGGCCTGCTCGACGGGCGTTTCCTCAAGCAGCCAGCGGCACTGTTCAAGCTGCGCATCACCCTGGCCGAAAGCGCCGCCGATGCGGTGCAGATGGAGCTTCAGGCCAGTGGCGGCAAGGCCTATCTCACCGCCTATGGCGAAGGCTTCGCCCGGCGTTGGCGCGAGTCGGCATTCGTGCCGATCGTTACGCCGAGCCTGGTGCAACTGCGCGCCGAACTGCAACGCCAGGCGGCGAACGTATGACCGACGTGTTACTCGAAGCCCGCGCCATCAGCCTGGGCTACCCTCGCGAGGGCGGCTGGCAGGCGGTGCTGGAGCAGTTCGACCTCAAGCTGTCGCCGGGCGAAGTGGTGACCATTCTCGGCCCCAGCGGTGTCGGCAAATCCAGCCTGCTCCGCGTGCTGGCTGGCCTACAGCAGCCTGGTGGTGGTGCGGTGTCCCTGCATGGCGTGCCCCTGCAGGGGCCGCATCCGCGTCTGGCCGTTGCTTTCCAGGATCCGAGCCTGTTGCCCTGGCTGAGCCTTGAAAAGAACGTTGCCTTCGGCCTCGACTTCGCCCGTCAGCCTGCGCTGGCGGCGGCCGAGCGTCGTGCTCGGATCGACCACGCCATCGAGGCGGTGGGCCTGAACCATGCGCGCAGCCAGTACCCGGCGCAGCTGTCGGGCGGCATGGCGCAGCGCACGGCGCTGGCCCGCTGCCTGGCGCGCCAGCCGGAAGTGCTGCTGCTGGACGAGCCCTTCGGCGCACTCGATGAAGTGACCCGCGCCGACATGCAGCAACTGCTGCTGCAACTGATCGCCACCCACAACACCGCGGCGGTGCTGATCACCCACGATATCGACGAAGCCCTGCTGTTGTCCGATCGCGTGCTGCTACTGGGCAACCACCCGGCGCGCACCCTCGGCCAATGGCATATCGACCTGCCGCAGCCGCGCGCGCAGCGGGTCGAAGAGCTGGGCGCGCTGCGCATCGAGATCCTGAAAACCCTACGGCAGGCGAGCCGCCCCACCTCAACGTCTTCTTCCCCCCTGTCGTCGGAGCCTGCCCATGTGCATGGATGATTGCTGCTCTTCCACCTCGCGTCGCGATTTCATCAAGCTCAGCGCCATGCTCACCGCCGCCGGCGCCTTGCCGATGCTGTCGAGCCTGCAGGCGCGCGCCGCCGCCGAGCCGGACGCGCCGGTACGCATCGGCTACCTGCCGATCACCGACGCCACGCCGCTGCTGGTGGCGCACAACAATGGCCTGTTCGAGGCCGAAGGCATCAAGGCCGAGCGTCCGGTGCTGCTGCGCAGCTGGGCGCAGGTGATCGAAGCGTTCATCTCCGGGCAGGTCAACGTGATCCACCTGCTGTCACCGATGACGGTCTGGGCCCGCTACGGCAGCAAGGTGCCGGCCAAGGTCGTGGCCTGGAACCACGTCGGCGGCTCGGGCCTGACCGTGGCACCGGACATCACCGACATGAAGCAGCTCGGTGGCAAGACCGTCGCCATTCCGTTCTGGTACTCGATCCATAACGTGGTGCTGCAGCAGATGCTCAGTGACAACGGCCTGAAGCCTGTGTCCAAGCCTGCCACCGCGCAACTGGCGGCCAACGAGGTCAACCTGCTGGTGCTGCCGCCTTCGGACATGCCGCCAGCACTGGCCAGCAAGCGCATCGCCGGATACATCGTCGCCGAACCCTTCAATGCCCTGGCCGAGAACCTCAAGGTCGGGCGCGTGCAGCGCTTCACCGGCGATGTCTGGCGCAACCATGCATGCTGTGTGGTGTTCATGCACGAGCACGACCTGAACAACCGCCCGGAGTGGTCGCAGAAGGTGGTCAATGCCATCGTCAAGGCGCAGCAGTGGACCCGTGATCACCGCGCCGAGGCCGCCGCCTTGCTGTCCAAGGCCGGCCCCAACAAATACACCCCGCACGAGCCGGCGGTGCTGACCAAGGTCCTGGCGCCTTCGGTCGAAGACCGCGCCGGCTACATCGCCAGCGGTGCGATCCAGCATCAGCAGTGGGACGAAAAGCGCATCGACTTCCAGCCGTACCCGTTCCCCAGCTACACCGAGGAGTTGGTCAAGCGCCTGAAGAACACCCTGATCGAGGGCGAGAGTGGCTTCCTCGCCGGACTGGACCCGGCGCAGACCGCGCGCGACCTGGTGGACGACCGCTTCGTGCGCAACGCCATCGCCGCCGTGGGAGGCCCGTCGGTGTTCGGCATCGCCGACAACTTCGAGCGTAGCGAGGAGTTCGCGGTCTGATGCGCAAGCATGTCGTACATGGCGCCCTGGGCCTTGCCGGGCTGGCGGTGCTGTTGCTGTTGTGGTGGGCGGGAGTGCGGGTGTTCGGCGAGGCCGATGGCCTGTCTGCGCGCTTCTCGCCCCAGGCGACGCTGGAGAGCCTGGTCGAGCTGCTCGGCCATGGCGAGGTCTATGGGCACATCTGGGTGAGTCTCAAGCGTATCCTCATCGGCCTGCTGCTGGCGCTGCTGATCGGTGTGCCGCTGGGTTTGCTGGTGGGCAGCTACCGGCACCTGGAGGCGGCGACCACGCCGGCGTTCCAGTTCCTGCGGATGATCTCGCCGCTGTCGTGGATGCCGGTGGTGGTGATGCTGATGGGGGTGGGCGATCAGCCGATCTACTTCCTCCTGGCGTTCGCCGCGCTGTGGCCGATCCTGCTCAACACCGCCGCGGGTGTGCGTCAGCTCGACCCGCGCTGGTTGCAGTTGTCGCGCAGCTTGAGTGCCACGCGCTGGGAAACCCTGTGCAAGGTGATCATCCCCGGGGTGATCGGCCATGTGCTGACCGGCGTGCGCCTGGCGATCGGCATCCTGTGGATCGTGCTGGTGCCGTGCGAGATGCTCGGGGTCAGCGCGGGCCTGGGGTACTTCATCCTCGACACCCGTGACCGCCTGGCCTATTCGGAGCTGATGGCCATGGTGCTGCTGATCGGTGTGCTGGGCTTCATGCTCGATGCACTGGCGCGCGGGCTGCATCGGCGCTGGGTGCATGCCTGAGGTGTTCGGGCGTGCGGGCGCCTGCAGCTTCGGCGCGGCAACCATGCAGCCGACAACGATGTTAGCCGCATAAAACCACGGCGCCGCCGGCCACGGTGCTAGTCATGCAAGGACTGCGCAGGCGTGTAGACGCTGGACAAGGCATGTGCGCCCACACAAAAGGGTGTGGGCGCAGCTTAGCCTTCGTAGCCCAGATTCGGTGCCAGCCAGCGCTCGCTCACGCTGACATCCTGGCCTTTGCGGGCGCTGTAGCTGTCGATCTGGTCCTTCTCCACCTTGCCGACGGCAAAGTACTGCGCCTGCGGATGGGCAAAGTACCAGCCGCTGACCGCCGCCGCCGGGAACATCGCGAAGTGTTCGGTGAGGAACACGCCGCTGGGGCCGGTTTCGCCGATGGCCGTGCCATCGAGCAGACGGAACAGGGTCTCTTTCTCGGTGTGATCCGGGCACGCCGGATAGCCCGGGGCAGGGCGGATGCCGCTGTACTGCTCCTTGATCAGCGCATCGTTGTCCAGTTGCTCGTCCTTGGCATAACCCCAGTAGTCCTTGCGCACCCGCTCGTGCAGCCATTCGGCGCAGGCCTCGGCCAGGCGGTCGGCCAGCGCCTTGACCATGATCGAGCTGTAGTCGTCGCCTTTGTCCTGGTAGGCCTTGGCCACTTCCTCGGCACCGATGCCAGCGGTGGTGATGAAGCCGCCCACATAGTCGCTGATGCCGCTGTCCTTGGGTGCGACGAAGTCGGCCAGCGACCAGTTCGGCTTGCCGTCGGGCTTGATGGTCTGCTGGCGCAGGTGGTGCAGGGTGGCCAGAGGCTTGCCGTCGTCGCCATAGACTTCGATGTCGTCATGCGCGACCTGGTTGGCCGGCCAGAAACCGAACACCGCGCGGGCGCTGATGAGTTTTTCACCGATCAGCTTCTCGAGCATGTCGCAGGCATCCTGGTACAGCGCGGTAGCAGCTTCGCCGACCACCTCGTCGGTGAGGATGCGCGGGAACTTGCCCGCCAGGTCCCAGGAGATGAAGAACGGCGTCCAGTCGATGTACTTGGCCAGTTCACGCAGATCGATGTCTTCCAGCACCCTGACGCCGGTGAAGGAGGGCACCACTGCCTGGTAGCTGGCCCAGTCGTACTGTGGCTTGGCCGCGATCGCCTGTTCGTAGGTCAGGCGCTCGGTGCGGGCACTGCGGTTGGCGGTGCGCTCGCGCACTTCCACGTACTCCTGGCGGGTCTTCTCGACGAAGCCAGGCTTGAGCTCCTTGGACAGCAATTGCGTGGCCACGCCCACGGCGCGCGAGGCGTCGGTGACGTAGACCACCGCGTCGTTGGCGTACTTGGGTTCGATCTTCACCGCCGTGTGCGCCTTGGAGGTGGTCGCGCCACCGATCATCAGCGGCAGGTGGAAGTCCTGGCGCTGCATCTCGCGGGCGACGTGGACCATCTCGTCCAGCGACGGGGTGATCAGCCCGGACAGGCCGATGATGTCGCACTTCTGCTCGCGGGCGGTCTGCAGGATCTTCTCGGCCGGGACCATCACGCCCATGTCGACGATGTCGTAGCCGTTGCAGCCCAGCACGACGCCGACGATGTTCTTGCCGATGTCGTGCACGTCGCCCTTGACCGTGGCCATGAGGATCTTGCCCTTGGCTTCGGGCTTGTCGCCTTTTTCGGCCTCGATGAACGGGATCAGGTGGGCCACCGCCTGCTTCATCACCCGTGCGGACTTGACCACCTGGGGCAGGAACATCTTGCCCGCGCCGAACAGGTCGCCGACCACGTTCATGCCGCTCATCAGCGGCCCTTCGATGACTTCGATGGGGCGCGCCGACTGCTGGCGGCACTCCTCGGTGTCTTCGACGATGTAGGCGGTGATGCCCTTGACCAGCGCGTGTTCCAGGCGCTTGTCGACGGGCATCGAGCGCCACTCTTCGTTTTCCACTTCCTTCGCTGCGCCGCCGCCCTTGTAGTCGTCGGCGATGGCCAGCAGGGCGTCGGTGCCTTCGGGGGTGCGGTTGAGTACCACGTCCTCGACCTTCTCGCGCAGTGCCGGCGGGATCTCGTCGTAGATCTCCAGCTGGCCGGCGTTGACGATACCCATGGTCAGGCCGTTCTGGATGGCGTGGTAGAGGAACACCGAGTGGATCGCCTCGCGCACCGGGTTGTTGCCGCGGAACGAGAACGACACGTTGGACACGCCGCCGCTGGACAGCGCGTAGGGCAGGTGGTCACGGATGTAGGCGCACGCTTCGATGAAGTCGACGGCGTAGTTGTTGTGTTCCTCGATGCCGGTGGCAACGGCGAAGATGTTCGGGTCGAAGATGATGTCTTCGGGCGGGAAGCCTACTTCGTTGACCAGGATGTCGTAGCTGCGCTGGCAGATCTCGCGTTTGCGCGCGGCAGTGTCGGCCTGGCCGACCTCGTCGAACGCCATCACCACCACGGCGGCGCCGTAGCGTTTGCACAGGCGGGCGTGATGCTTGAACTGCTCGACGCCTTCCTTCATGGAGATCGAGTTGACGATGCCCTTGCCCTGGATGCACTTGAGGCCCGCTTCGATCACCTCCCACTTCGAGGAGTCGATCATGATCGGCACGCGGGAGATGTCCGGCTCGCCGGCGATCAGGTTGAGGAAGCGGACCATGGCGGCCTGGGAGTCGAGCATCCCTTCGTCCATGTTGATGTCGATCACCTGGGCGCCAGCCTCGACCTGCTGCAGGGCGACTTCCAGGGCTTCGGTGTAGTTCTCCTCGCGGATCAGCCGGGCGAACTTGGCGGAACCTGTGATGTTGGTGCGCTCGCCGACGTTGACGAACAGCGACTGGCGATCAATGGTGAATGGCTCCAGGCCCGACAGGCGGCAAGCCTTGGGGATATCCGGAATGGCCCGTGGCTTGTACTTGGCCACGGCCTCGGCGATGGCCTGGATGTGCGGCGGGGTGGTGCCGCAGCAGCCGCCGATGATGTTGAGGAAACCGCTGGCGGCGAATTCCTCGACCACGGCGGCCATTTCCGCCGGGGTTTCGTCGTATTCGCCGAAGGCGTTGGGCAGGCCGGCGTTGGGGTGCGCGGACACATGGGTGCCGGCCTTGGTCGACAGTTCTTCCAGGTACGGACGCAGGTCCTTGGCGCCCAGGGCGCAGTTCAGGCCGACCGAGATCGGGTTGGCGTGACGCACCGAGTTCCAGAAGGCTTCGGTGGTCTGGCCCGACAATGTGCGGCCGGAGGCATCGGTGATGGTGCCGGAGATCATGATCGGCAGTTCGATGCCGTCATCCTCGAACACCTGCTGCACGGCGAAGATCGCCGCCTTGGCGTTCAGGGTGTCGAAGATGGTCTCGATCAGGATCAGGTCGGCGCCGCCTTCGATCAGGCCGCGAGTGGCCTCGATGTAGTTTTCCACCAGCTCGTCGAAGGTGACGTTGCGGTAGCCAGGGTCGTTGACGTCCGGGGAGATCGAGCAGGTGCGGCTGGTCGGGCCGAGCACGCCGGCGACGAAGCGTGGACGGTCCGGCGTTTCCAGTGTCTTGGCGTCGGCCACCTGGCGGGCGATGCGCGCGCCCTCGACATTGAGCTCGTACACCAGCGCTTCCATGCCGTAGTCGGCCTGGGAAATCTGCGTGGCGTTGAAGGTGTTGGTCTCGAGAATATCGGCGCCAGCGTCCAGATAAGCCTTCTCGATGGCGGCGATGACATCGGGCCGGGTGAGCAGCAGCAGGTCGTTATTGCCTTTCACATCGCTTGGCCAATCGGCGAAGCGCGTGCCACGATAGTCGCCTTCCTCCAGGCGGTAGCTCTGGATCATAGTACCCATGCCGCCGTCGAGGATCAGGATGCGCTCCTTGAGGGCATGCTGGAGTGCTTGGAGACGAGCGCTGCGGTCGGACATGAGAACTACCTGGTCGGACAAATATCGGAAGTGCGGAATAATAACAAAGCTGCACGGATTTTAGACGTATCGCCCGATAGCATGAATTTGATTCATGTTGGCGATGCCAAGACTCAGGCCCAGGGACAGAAAGGCAAATCGTGACAGCTATCAAGAACCAGGACATACGGCACATGGTGCATCGTTTTATAGCCGCCATCTTCGCCCTGCTCGTCAGCGGCGCAGTGTTGGCGCAGGCCCCTCAATCGAGCTCGGCCATCTCCTATACCCGTGACATCCAACCGATCTTCACCCAGAAGTGCGTGGCCTGCCACGCCTGCAACGACGCCGCTTGCCAGCTCAACCTGGGCAGCGCCGAGGGGGCCGAGCGCGGCGCCTCCAAGGTGCCGGTGTACCAGGGCGAGCGCAGCCAGGCAGTCGCCACCACGCGGCTGTTCTATGACGCTCAGAGTGAAGAGGGCTGGCGCAGGAAAGGCTTCTATTCGGTACTCGACAACCAGGGCAGCCAGGCCGCGCTGATGGCGCGCATGCTCGAACTGGGCCACAAGACGCCGCTCACGCCCAACGCCAAGCTGCCCGAAGAGATCGTCCTGGGCCTGAACCGCAACAACATGTGCCCGTTGCCCCACGAGTTCGACGCCTATGCCGGTGCGCACCCGAAAGAGGGCATGCCGCTGGCGGTCACCGGGCTGACCGACCAGGAGTACTCGACCCTGCAGCGCTGGCTGGCGGCCGGTGCACCGGTCGAGTACCAACCGATCCAGCCGAGTCCCAGCGAAGCGAAGCAGATCGCCGACTGGGAGGCGCTGCTCAACCGCCCCGGCTCCACCGAGGCGCTGGTGGGGCGCTGGCTGTACGAGCACTTGTTCCTGGCGCATATCTATTTCGTCGGCGGTGAGCAGGGCCACTTCTTCCAGTGGGTGCGCTCGCGCACGCCGAGTGGCCAGCCGGTCGACGTGATCGCCACGCGCCGCCCCAACGACCCGCCGGGCAATGACTTCTACTACCGGTTGATCCCGGTGCAGGGCGTGATCGTGCACAAGACGCACATCACCTACCCGATGGGGCCGCAGAAGCTCAAGCGGGTCAAGCAGCTGTTCTACAGCGGCGACTGGCGCGCCACCTCGCTGCCGGGCTATGGCCCGCAGCGCCGCGCCAACCCGTTCGAGACCTTCGAGGCGATCCCGGCGGTGGCGCGCTACCAGTTCATGCTCGACAACGCCGAGTACTTCGTGCGCACCTTCATCCGTGGCCCGGTGTGCCGTGGCCAGATCGCCACCGACGTGATCCGCGACAACTTCTGGGCGCTGTTCCAGGAGCCGGCCCACGACCGCTACGTCACCGATGCCGCCTACCGTGGCCAGGCCACGCCGTTGCTGGCCATGCCGGGGCAGATCGACGATGTCGGCAGCGTGCTGAGCCTGTGGCGTGCCTACCGCGACAAGCGCAACGACTACGAGACGCTGCGCCGCGAAGCCTACGCCGAAATGCCGCCGCCGAGCTGGTCGACGCTGTGGGCAGGCAACGATAACGCCTTGCTCAGCATCTTCCGCCACTTCGACAGCGCCTCGGTGAGCAAGGGCCTGATCGGCGACGTGCCGCTGACCATCTGGCTGTTCGACTATCCGTTGCTGGAGCGCACCTACTACCAGCTGGCGGTCAATTTCGACGTGTACGGCAACGTCTCGCACCAGTTGCAGACGCGCCTGTACTTCGACCTGATCCGCAACGGTGCCGAGGTCAACTTCCTGCGCCTGATGCCGGCCGACAAGCGCGGCGCGATCCTCAGCGACTGGTACCAGAACAGCGGCAAGGTGAAGATGTGGCTCGACTACACCGACATCGATACCGATACCCCAAGCGCCCTGCATCTGAACAAGCACAATGCCACACGCGACTTCGGCCTCAAGTTGCTGCAACGCACTGGCAGCCTGAACGCGGCGCCCGATCCGATCAACCGCTGCACCGGCGCCTATTGCTCGCGCCCGCAAATGAGCGAGGAGTTCCGAGATGTGGAGCAGAGCCTGAGTCGCCTGGTGTCGCGTCCGGCCGCAGGGCTGAAGGTGATCGGCCAACTGCCCGAGGCAACCATGCTGCGCATCGAAGGGCAGGGCGGTCAGCGTCAGGTCTACAGCCTGCTGCGCAACCGCGCCCACAGCAACGTTGCCTTCCTGCTGGGCGAGGCCTACCGCTACCAGCCGGGGCTGGACACCTTGACCCTGTATCCGGGGGTGCTGAGCAGTTATCCGAACTTCATCTTCAACATTCCGGCCAGCGACGTGCCGGAGTTCGTCGAAGACATGGAAGCGGCGCGTGACGACCAGGGCAAGTTCGAGCGTATCGTCGAGCGTTGGGGCGTGCGCCGCAGCCATCCGCAGTTCTGGCAGTACTTCCATGACCTGAACACCTACATCAAGGAAACCGAACCGGTGGAGGCCGGCGTGCTGGACATGAACCGCTACGAGAACCTCTGATCGATTGCCGGGAAAGGCGTGCGACCTTTCCCGGCATTCTGCGGTCGGACCTGTGGGTGGCCCCGGGGATGCGTTGCAGCCCATCGCGGGCCTGAATGCACCAAGAACCGCAGGACAACCCATGTTGTATTCGCTTCAGGCTCTCCGGGCGTTCGCCGCCTGGGTGGTGGTTTGCCACCACTTCATGCAGATCTTCTTCGATTTCAATGCCAAAGGCCCCGTCGGCCGCCTGCTCGCCGAGCGCGGAGCGGTGGGGGTCGATATCTTCTTCGTCATCAGCGGCCTGGTGATCTACCTCTCGACCCGCGACAAAGTCATCGCCCCGCGCGAATTCCTGCTCAACCGCGCCTTGCGCATCGTCCCGGCGTACTGGTTCTACACCTTGCTCATGGCCCTGCTGTTAATAGTGGCCAGCCGCTGGATGCCGCACCAGGTGTTCGAGTGGCAGCACCTGGTGCTGTCGCTGTTGTTCGTGCCCGCGGAAAACCCGGGTGGCTACGGGCTTTATCCCACGCTCAATGTGGGCTGGACGCTGAACTTCGAGATGTTCTTCTACCTGTTGTTCGGCCTGGCGTTCCTGGTGCGCCAGCGTCATCACCTGGTGCTGGTCACTGCGGCGCTGCTGCTGGTCAGTGAGGTGCTGGGGCGCCTGGGGGTGCTCAGCCGCTTCTACAACAACGACATCATCTACGAGTTCCTGCTGGGCATCGGCCTGGGTGTGCTGTATCGGCGCGGGCTGATCCGCGAGGGGCTGTGGCTGCCGCTGGCGGTGCTGGCGGCGGCGGGGTATGCGCTGTACCAGCTCGATGCTTCGCAGCGCCTGCTGCATTGGGGCTTGCCCAGTGCGATGGTGGTGCTGGCCTTTGTCGCACTGGAGCCGTACTTTCGTGGCAATCAGGTGCTCAAGGCGTTGGGCGACTGTTCGTACTCGGTGTATCTCACCCATGTGCTGGTGCTGTGGGGAGGCTGGTTCATCAGCCAGCGGCTGCGGCTCAATCCGTATCTGGTGTTCGCCTTCTGCGTACCGTCAATCGGACTAATGTCGTGGTTCAGCTACCAGTGGCTGGAGCGCGGCCTGTACCGCCGTCTCAAGGCCTGGTTCGGGGCGCGGGGTATGCGCCAGGCGCAACCGGCACTATCCCGAGTCAATTACTAGGACTTTGTTCGAGGCTTGGCATGGCGTACACTGGGCGGCAAGTCTGTGAGGAACTTCCATGAGCGCTATAACCATTACCGACGCCGCCCATGATTATCTGGCCGATCTGCTCTCGAAGCAGAACACGCCCGGGATCGGCATCCGCGTTTTCATCACCCAGCCGGGCACCCAGTACGCCGAAACCTGTATCGCCTACTGCAAGCCGGGCGAAGAAAAGCCTGACGACACCGCCGTGGGTCTGAAGAGCTTTACCGCCTACATCGACGCCGTCAGCGAGCCGTTTCTCGAAGACGCACTGGTCGACTACGCCACCGATCGCATGGGCGGCCAGCTGACCATCAAGGCGCCGAACGCCAAGGTGCCGATGGTCAACGAAGACAGCCCGATCAACGAGCGCATCAACTACTACCTGCAGACCGAGATCAACCCCGGTCTTGCCAGCCACGGCGGTCAGGTGAGCCTGGTCGATGTGGTCGACGACGGCATCGCCGTGCTGCAGTTCGGCGGTGGCTGCCAGGGCTGTGGCCAGGCGGACGTCACCCTCAAGGATGGCATCGAGCGCACGCTGCTCGAGCGCATCCCGGAGCTCAAGGGTGTGCGTGACGTGACTGACCACACGCAAAAAGAGAACGCCTACTACTGATAGGCCCTATCGCGGGGCAAGCTCGCTCCTACAGGTACGGCGTCGTGCCTGTAGAAGCGGGTTTGCCCCGCGATTGCATTCGCTGCCCGCCAAAAATGTCTTCGCCTAGCAACAAAGTGTTACTGTTTCAAGCCCTGCGACAACAGGCCGCAGCCCGTAAATCAAGGGCTGCAGCCCGATCTGCCAGAGGTCGTCTGGATGGTGCGGGGGTGTCATGCCAGAATGCCCCGGTTTTTCGACCGGCCCTGCTCGAGGGCCGGCACCTTCCCTGTAAAGGATGGTTCCATGACTGATCTACTGACCCGGCGCGCAGTTGTCGCCGGGATGGGCGTACTGGGGCTTGGCCTGCTGGCGGGTTGCAACCCGGCCCGGGGCCTGGACTTCAAGTACGGCAAGAACATGAGCAACGAGATCCTCGGGCGCAAGTTCAAGCTCAAGGATCCTCAGGGTAACGAGCGTACCCTGTCGAGCTTCTACGGCTCGATGCCGATGATCTTCTTCGGTTTCACCCAGTGCCCGGCGGTCTGCCCGACCACGCTGGCACGCGCCGCGCAGATACGCAAACTGCTCAAGGGCCGTGACCGCGACTTGTTCCAGGTCGTGTTCATCACCCTGGACCCGGAGCGCGACACCCCTGAAGTGCTGGACGCCTACGTCAAGGCCTTCGACCCCTCGTTCGTCGCCCTCACCGGCACCCCGGAAGAAATCGACGAGGTGGCCCGGGAGTTCAAGGTGTTCTACGAGAAGGTCCCTGCCGGCGACACCTATACCATTTCCCACTCGTCCACCAGCTACGTCTACGATACGCGTGGCACCTTGCGCCTGAGTCTGGGCCATTCCCTGAATGCTCAGGAATGCGCCGAAGACCTGCGCACCCTGATGGAGATCTGCTGAATGTCGATGCAACCGATCAAGCGCGGCCTGGCCGCTCTCGCCCTGCTGGGCCTGGCACTGCCGGCGCTGGCCGACACCACCGTAAGCGACGCCTGGGTGCGCGCCAGCGTACCGCACCAGCAGTCCACCGGTGCCTTCATGACCCTGACCGCCAGCACCGACAGCAAGCTGGTGGGCGTGGCTTCGCCGGTGGCCAAGACCGTGCAGGTGCACGAGATGACCATGAATGGCGATGTGATGGGCATGCGTGAAGTGAAGGCGGTGGAGCTGCCGGCTGGCAAGCCGGTCACCCTCGACCCCAACGGTTTTCACGTGATGTTGATGGGCCTGAACGACCAGGTGAAGGAAGGCCAGCAAGTGCCGCTGACCTTGACCATCGAAGATGCCAAGGGCCAGAAGCAGACAATTGAGGTGCAGGCGCCGGTCAAGCCGCTGACCGCCGAGATGGACGCCGGGCACGACCACATGCACATGAAGCACTGAGTACCTACAGGGGCCGCGAAAGCGGCCCTTGTTCTTTCAGCCTGCTGTCGCTCAGCTACGGAATCGCGGCAGCGGCCGATCGATGGTCAGCGAAGTCAGGGTCTTGCGAACCTGGGCTTCGTCGGCCTCCAGGGCCTTGAGGCTCGCGCGGATCTTGCCGGCCGAGGGCACATCGCCCTGCCGGTCGATCCAGTCGGCGATTTCCTTGCAGGCGCTGCTCAGGCAGGCCTGGCGCTGGTTCATCAGCGTGATGAGGGTGGTGAGCTCTCGTTCTGACATGGCAGGATCCTCCGTTCAGCCCTCTCAGTGTAGCAGCGGCTGGCGGTCTTGCCGGGCGATGGGTCAGTGGTGCAGGCAGGCGAGACGGTAGGCGCCTGGCG
The DNA here is from genome assembly GCF_049942315.1 of Pseudomonas wayambapalatensis. NCBI lineage: Bacteria > Pseudomonadati > Pseudomonadota > Gammaproteobacteria > Pseudomonadales > Pseudomonadaceae > Pseudomonas > Pseudomonas wayambapalatensis. Next base: position 35,340 of record NZ_JBNFMU010000175.1, on the reverse strand, counting down.
TCACGCCGAAGGCCTGCTTGAACTGCCGACTGAGGTGGCTCTGGTCGGCGAAGCCCAGCGCAAAGGCCACTTCCGAAGCTGGCAGGCCACGGCGCAGGAACTCTCGGGCGCGGGCCAGCCGACGCTGCTTGAGCCAGGCATGGGGCGGCAGTCCGGTGGCCTGGCGAAACACCCGGGCAAAGTGGAAAGGTGACAGGTTGACCGCCGCGGCCAGAGCCTCCAGCGAAGGCGGATCGGCCAGTTGGCTTTCCAGCAGTTCGCGGGCCCGTGCCACGGCCACCGGCTCGTGACCGGGGGCAGCAGGTTCGCTGCAATGGCCATGACGTTGTACCAGCGCCAGGACCGCATCGCGCCAGGCTGTTTGCTGCTCCAGCGCGCTCGCTCCGGCCTCCGACAGGCGGTGCACGCGGCTGAAGGCCGCCGCCAGGGTCGGGTCCTGCACCACGCTCTGCCTGAAGTGCGGCAAGCCGTGGCGGCCCAGCTCCAGCTCGTCGAGCACCCCGGTGACACGTTCGTGTTCCGGATAGAACGCACGGTAGCGCCAACCTGCCTCGTGGGCCTTGGCACCGGTGTGCAATTCGTCGGGATTGATCAGCACCACGCTGCCGACCGGCGCCAGGTGATCACTGCCGCGGTGCCAGAAACACTGGGCGCCGGACTCTATCACGGTGAACACATAGCCTTCGTGCACATGCGGCGCAAAGCGCTGCTGTACATAGCGGGCGTGCAGCATCTCGACATCGCCGAGGGCTGGCGCCTGCCACAGGTGGATTTGTTCGCGCAGGGGCGTGCTCATGTCAGCCAGCTGCGCAGGAGAAAGAAAATCAGCATGCTCGCCAGCATGCTCAGCAATACGCTGCGGGTCAACAGCACCAGGGCGATGGCCACCAGCGAGCCAAGCAGGTAGGGATTGAGCGGGTCGAGGTTCAACTGATGCTCGGGCAGGAAAATGATCGGCCCGCAGATTGCCGTGAGCATCCCTGGCACGGCGAAGCCGAGGAACTGGCGCACGTTGGAGCCCAGGCGCAAGGGCAGGCGCGGCTCGAGAAAGACATAGCGATTGAGGAACACCACCACGCCCATCGCGACGATCAGCAGCCAGATCATGAGCGGCTCCCAGCGAATTTCTGACAGACAAAACCCGCAGCCATGCCCAGCAGGCCGGCGGCGACCAGCGCCGTCTCCCAGTGCCAATGGCTGAACAGCACCGAGCAGAACAGCGACACCGCCACGCACACCAGGGTCGGCACGCTGCGTACCAGCGGCGTGATCAACGCGACGAAGGTGGCGACGATCGAGAAGTCCAGGCCGAGCTGGTCCAGGTGCGGGATATTCTGGCCGAGGATGATGCCGGCCAGGGTGAACAGGTTCCAGGCCACATAGAAGGTCAGGCCCACGCCTAATGCATACCAACGGTTGAACTGTTGCTGGTCGTGGTGGCTGGTCAGGGCGAAGAGTTCATCGGTGAGCAGAAAGCCCAACCCCAATCGCCAGCGGGTCGGCAGCCCCGACACCACCGGGCGCATGGACAAACCGTAAAGCAGGTGCTGCGACGTCAGCAGCAGGGTGGTCAGCAGGATCGACAGCAGCCCGGCGCCGCTCTTGAGCATGCCGATCGCCACCAGTTGCGCAGCCCCGGCGAAGACGATCGCCGACAGCCCTTGGCCTTGCCAGGCGCTGAGGTTTGCTTCGATGGCCATGGAGCCTGCGAGCAGCCCCCAGGGCGCAACGGCGAGCGATAACGGCAGGATGGCGACGGTGCCTTGGGTGAAGGCGTGGCGGGCGAGCGGCGGACTGCTGGACATGGCGGCTACGGACAAAGGCAGGGATGGGCAGCATGCCAGAGGAAAAAGCTGCCTGGCTTGAACGATCTTGCTCGTTTACCGGTGCGATGCGTTCTGTCACGACATTTTTTTCACATCCCCTTGCTAGGATCGCCGCGACAGTAAGGAGCGATCGATGATTCAAGTGTTGCGCAAGCGTGGCGTCAGGCTGACTTTGGCCGCGACAGCCGGGGTCGTCACCTGTGCCCTGGGCTTTTTTGCCTGGCAGACGTTCTACCCGGTGCAGGCCTCCGAGGGCTGGCACGTGCAGGTGCTCCACCGTGACGTGGCCAAGGCCGCCTCACTGCTGCCGCTGGCCGATGGCAGTCTGCTGGTCAGCCGCGAGCTGGACGATGGGCTGGGCAGCATTCTCAAGATCACCCCACAAGGGGAGCGGGTGGTGGTGGTCGATGGCCTGTCCAAGCCTGACGGCATGGTTGCGGTCGAGGGTGGCTGGGTGTTCAGCCAGGAGGGCGGGCTGGCCCCGGTCAGCCTGTCTCGCGATGGCCGGGTCACCGCCTTGTTCAACGGCGAAAGCGTGCAAGGCCTGTGGAACGACGGCGACCACCTCTACGCCATCGAGGACCGCAAGGGCGATGGCCGCCTGATGCGCTATGACTGGCAGAGCGGCCAGGTGCAAGTGCTGCGCTCGGCACTGACTGAAACCGAAGGGCTGACACGCTGCAGCGGTGGTCAATTGCTCTATACCGAAAAGGCTGCCGGCAAGATCCGTGCGCTGAACGAAGGGGGTGAAGACCCGGTAGTGGCCGAGGGACTGCGCAATCCCACCTTCCTGTTCTGCGACCAGCGCGGGTTGTGGATCAGCGAAGACTCCACGCATCGCGCGCGCCTGCTGCGCATCGATGCCGAGGGTAAGCGGCATACCGTGTTGTCCTTCCTCAAGGCGCCGCAGTCGATCGTGCCCGATGGCAAGGGCGGCTACCTGCTCGCCGAAGGCGGTCGCAATCGCGTCCTGCACCTGTCGCCGCCCGCGCAGGAACTGGAAGCGCATGTGGCCAGCCTCGACGCGGAACAGCCCTGATCCGTCTCAGTGGCCGATCAGCGTTTCACTTGGGTTGCGCGATCAGCAGCAGCGACTGCGGCACCGGGCTCTGGGGGTGTTGCGGCTCCTGCAGCGCGCACAGGTTGAAACCTGCCATGTCCAGTGCGGCAAGCCAGCTGGACAGCGTGCGGAAATACCAGGGCATGGGCTCCCAGTTGCCCTCGAAACCTGCAAAGGACTCTACCCGCCAGCCATCCTGATAGTTGCCCGCAGCCGCACTCCAGGGGTGCAGGGTCTGGATCACCAGTGCGCCGTCTGGTGCCAGCAGCGGCGCCAGGGCAGCGAGCAGCGGGATGATGTCCTGGTGCAGCAGGGCGAAGTTGGCACAGATCACCGAATAATCCCGACCGATCTCCACCTCGGCGCTAATCAGTTGCGTGTAGCTGGCCAGGTGCACCTGCGTCGAGCCTGCCGCCCTGGCCGACTCGACCAAGGTCCTGTCGCCGTCTACTCCCACGGCCTCGATTCCCCGGCCCTCCAAGGCGCGCAGCAGCCAGCCCTCGCCACAACCGAGGTCGAGCACGCGCTCCGGCTGGCAGCCGAGGATCGCCAGCAAGATCGCCTGGTCGGTGACCTGGCGGCGCGAGGCGATGCTGCCGCTGCGCACGGCCTCGATCCAGGCCTTGGCATTGTGCTGCCAACTGTCCAGCAACTGGGTGGTGGGATTGGGCATTGGTTGGCCTGCGTGCAGTGGGCGATGCACAGCATTCTAGGCTCTGTCTGAAATATGTCTGCACTCGCCCATACTGCGTTGAAACGGGGCTCGGAATGCTCATGTACTCCGGTACAGTCGTGCGCGACCCCGGGCGTTCCTCCCCCCGTTTCGCCTTGTCTGGCCTTCGCGCAGACATATTTCAGACAGACCCTAGTGCAACGCTGCCCCGACACTTGTGCATCGGCCCATGCCCCCGCCACACTGGCTTCCCCGGACAAGGAGCAGCGCATGGCACTTTCGACGACGGATTTCACCACCCGGTTGCTGGTAGACGCGGGCATCGGCCCTGGCATGCGGGTGCTGGATGTCGGCTGTGGAGCGGGTGATGTGAGTGTGCTGCTCGCCGAGTTGGTCGGGCGTGACGGGGCGGTGGTCGGGATCGACCAGTCCGTGGCTGCGCTTGAGCTGGCACGCCAGCGGTCGCCTGTTTCGGGCCATGCCCTGGTCGAGTTCGTCGCGTGTGACCTGCATCGATTGCCCGAATCCCTGGGGCTGTTCGACGCCATCGTCGGACGGCGGGTGCTGATGTATCAGCCAGACGCCGTTCTGGCCGTGCGCAGGTTGTCCAGGTTGTTGCTGCCTGGCGGCGTGCTGGTGTTCCAGGAGCACGACAGCACCCTGACGCCCGCGAGCCTGGAACCTTTCCCGCTGCATCGCCGCGCCCAGCAGTGGCTCCAGCGAATGCTCGCCCATGAAGGGGCAGACCTGCACATCGGCTTCAATCTGCATCGCATCCTCACTGAAGCCGGATTGCAGGTGCAGAGCCTGCGCGCCGAATGCCTGTTGCAGACCCCGGACAGCCCCTACGGGCTGGCAGCGATCATACGGGCGTGCCTGCCACGAATCCTCGAGCACGGCATCGCCACGGCGCGCCAGGTGGGGATCGAAACGCTACAGGCACGGCTGGATGCCGAGCGCATGCAGTCGCAAGGGACCTATATCGGCGACATGGCATTCGGGGTCTGGGCGAACAAGCGCTGACGCAGTGGGAGAGGGGGCTTGCCAATCGCTAATGATTCTCGTTAATGTAATGTTATTACATTATCAATCGTCGTATCGGAGCATCGCCATGCAAGTCTTGTCATCCCTCAAGCACGCCAAACTGCGCCACCGCGACTGTCAGGTGGTCAAGCGCCGCGGCCGCCTGTATGTCATCTGCAAGTCGAACCCGCGTTTCAAGGCGCGCCAAGGTGGAGTGAAGAAGAAGCGCGGTTGAGCGGCAGGCCTGTTTTCAAGGGTGTGAGCAAGACGGTTGCTCCCATCCGCGAATGTGCGGCGGTATACTCGCCGCCCGTTCGACTGTTATCCGAGTATTTCAATGGGTTTTTCCGCTACCGTCACACCTGAGCCGCGCCGCCTTGGCGCGCCGCTGATTGCCCTGGCCCTGCTGCTGGCAGGCGCCTGGTTCCTCAACCTCAATGCCGGTTTCAAGCAGGTGCTGTTGCTGCTGGTCGGCGCGGCGCTGGGCCTGACCCTCTACCATGCCGCCTTTGGCTTTACCTCGGCCTGGCGGGTGTTCATCAATGAACGCCGTGGCGCGGGCTTGCGGGCGCAGATGGTCATGTTGGCGCTGGCGGTCCTGCTGTTCTTCCCGGCGCTGTCGGCGGGCAGCTTGTTCGGCAGCCCTGTCACCGGCCTTGTGGCCCCTGCCGGGGTGTCGGTGGTGTTCGGCGCGTTCATCTTCGGTATCGGCATGCAACTGGGCGGCGGTTGTGCCTCGGGCACGCTGTTCACTGTCGGGGGCGGCAATGCGCGGATGCTGGTGACGCTGCTGTTCTTCATCATCGGCTCGGTCACCGCGACCCACCATGCCGATTGGTGGTTCGCCCTGCCTTCATTTCCGGCCACCTCGATCGTCCAGGCGTGGGGCATGGGGCCTGCGCTGGTGGCCAGCCTCGCCCTGTTCGCGGTGATCGCCTGGGTCAGCGTGGTGCTGGAGAAGCGTCGCCACGGCGCGCTGGAAGCGCCCGTGAGCAGCGAGCATCAAGGCCTGCGCCGTTTCCTGCGTGGGCCTTGGCCACTGCTGTGGGGCGCAATCGCGCTGGCGTTGCTCAACTACGCCACCCTGGCGCTGGCCGGACGCCCCTGGGGTATCACCTCGGCCTTCGCCTTGTGGGGTGCCAAGACTTTGAGCGGGCTGGGCGTGGACGTGGGCAGTTGGGTGTTCTGGCAGTCGCCGGCCAACGCCAAGGCCTTGGCTGCACCGCTGTGGCAGGACATCACCACGGTGATGGACCTGGGAATCGTGCTGGGTGCCTTGCTCGCTGCCGGTCTGGCGGGACGCTTCGCGCCGAGCCTGAAGATCCCGATGCGCTCGCTGATCGCCGCGGTGATTGGTGGCCTGCTGCTGGGGTACGGTTCGCGTCTGGCCTATGGCTGCAACATCGGCGCCTATTTCAGCGGCATCGCCTCGGGCAGCGTGCATGGCTGGCTGTGGTTGGTGGCGGCCTACGCCGGCAACCTGATCGGTGTGCGACTGCGCCCGCTGTTCTTCGCTGGCGAGCGACGAGCAGCAACCCTGACCGGTTGCTGAGGTGCTTTCAGGGCGCTGAGGCGTAAGCGATCAGCGCCTGTGAAATGGTGAGAAACTACATGAGGTTTTTCTATAAATGACTTCATGTATGTTTCTTATGTCACTGATAAATATAGATTTACTTTCTCGATTAATGACGATCGCGTGCGTCCGCTTCAGGCACTGAACCCCGCCTGCTGACCTTCTGTTTTCGTTTTGATGACAATTCGATAACGATTCTCATACGAGATTCGTTTTCATGTGAATGCCGGCCAACCGGTATCCAGGACTTTCATCGAATCGAACAAGGAGAAGGCAGCGATGTTCGCGCCCATCAGCCGTAGCATGACTCTCACCTTGGGTCTGTGCGCCACCGTCATCAGCCCGGCAGGGGTGGCCGAAGAGCGCGAAAAGCGTTCCGAGGAAGGCGTACTGGAGCTCGGCTCCACCGAAATCCTCGCCCAGGGCCTGGGCAGCACCACCGAGCACACCGGCTCCTACACCACCGGCAGCATGAGCGCCGCCACGCGCCTGAACCTGTCGATCAAGGAAACCCCGCAATCGGTCTCGGTGCTGACCCGCCAGCAACTGGACGACTTCCAGCTCGACACCTTGTCCGAAGCCCTGGGCCACGTCACTGGCGTGACCGTCCAGCGCAACGACTCCGAGCGACCGACGTACTATGCGCGCGGCTACTCGATCAACAACTTCCAGATCGATGGGATGCTCAACACCTTCTCGGGGCTCAAGTCCGACTCCGACACCATCATCTACGACCGTATCGAGGTGGTGCGTGGCGCTACCGGCCTGACCACCGGCGCGGGTGATCCCTCCGGCACCATCGCCATGGTACGCAAGCGCCCGTCCCATGAGCTGGCGGTGAAGACCGGCATCAGTGCCGGCAGTTTCGACAACTACTACAGCTACGTGGACGTTGGCGGCCCTTTGGGTTGGGACGGGCGCCTGCGTGGGCGCACGGTGCTGGCCTATCGCGACAACAAATCGTACATGGACCACTACCAGACCCAGCGTGAGGTGGCCTACGGCATCCTCGAGGCCGACCTCACCGACAGCACGGTGCTGGCGGTCGGCTACGACTACCAGAACAAGCATGTCCAGGGCTCCAGCTGGGGCACCGTGCCCTACTGGAACGCCGATGGCAGCAAGGCCAACCTGCCACGCTCGACCAACCTGGCGGCGCCCTGGTCGTCCTGGCCACTGAAGGACCAGACGGTGTTCGCCACGCTCGACCAGCAACTGGGCAACGACTGGCTGCTCAAGGCGGCCTACACCCATCGGCAAAGCGACAGCGACGGCAAGGTCTACTATGGCGGCAACGGCTTCCCCGAGGCCGACCGTAGCGGCATGAAGGCCTGGAGCAGCCATTTCTCCGGAGAGGAGCAGATGGATGCCGTGGACTTCAACCTTGCAGGCCCCTATCAGTTGCTGGGTCGTACCCACGATTTCATGATCGGCTACGGGGTTTCCGAGCGACGCGACAGCTCGCCGTACTACACCGGCCGCAACGATCCGCAGGGCTACGCGATCATTCCCGACTGGAAATACATGGGCGGTATTTCCAAGTTCTACGATCGCAAGACTGGCCTGGATGAATCGCGCTCGCGCATCGAGCAGAAGGCCGGCTACATCGCCACCCGGCTCAACCCTACCGATCGCCTGCACCTGGTACTCGGCAGCCGCTACGGCAGCTGGAAGACCACCAGCAAGTCCTGGAGCTACGATGACAACCTGGCGGTCAGCGACATCTCCCGCAGCGAGCAGACCCAGAACGACCAGTGGACGCCCTATGCCGGTGTGCTCTACGACCTCAATGAGCAATTCACCGTCTATGTCAGCTATACCGACATCTTCAACCCGCAGACCAACAAGGACATCAGCGACAAGTACCTGGACCCGGTCGTGGGCAAGGTCTACGAGCTGGGCCTGAAGGGCAGCCTGTTCGAGGACCGGGCCAACCTCAGCGCCGCGGTGTACCGCAGCAAGCAGGACAACGTTGCGGAGGTCGACGACTCGGTGCCGCCAGGCCCCAACGGCGAGCAGTACTACAAGTCCGGTGGCAAGGGGGCGGTGGTCGAGGGCTTCGAGACCGAGTTGGCAGGCGAGGTGATGACGGACTGGCAGATGAGCCTGGGCTACAGCTACACCCACGCCCTGCGCGGCGACAAGACGCGCAAGGACACTGCCCGACCGATGAACCTGGTGCGTTTCTCCAGCACCTACAAGGTGCTGCCAAAACTGACCGTGGGCGGCACCCTCGACTGGCAGAGCCACACCTTTGGTCTCGGTAACCGCCCAGTGGGGCGCAATGCATCGGGTGGCATCATCACCGCCAGAGACCGCATGAGCCAGCGGGCGTTCTCGGTGGTCGGGCTGATGGCCCGCTACCAGATCGACGAACACCTGTCGGCATCGGTGAACGTGAAGAACCTGTTCGACGAGCACTATTACAACAACCTGGGGTTCTACAACGGCGTCTATAACGGCGAACCGCGCACCCTGATGGTCAGCCTGGACTGGTCGTTGTAGCGTCCTGCGCCTGGCCTGCGACGTGCAAGCGCTCGCAGGCCAGGTTCAGCGCCCCAGCGGCAACGCCACCGCAATCATCGCGAACAGCGCGCCGCAGCAGCGGTTGAACCCCTTGCCGCCCTTGGCCAACCACGGCCTGATGCGACCGGCCAGGCGTGCCAGCAGGTATTCGACCAGGCATTCCACGCAGGCGAACGTCGCCGCCATCACGATGAACTGCAGGGCCAGGCCGCGTTGCGGGTCGATGAACTGTGGCAAAAAGGCGCCGTAGAACAGCAGCACTTTCGGGTTGGACAGCGCCGACAGCAAACCCTGGCGGAACAAACCGGCATTTCCCAGCCGGGTCTGGCCCTGGGCCAGGTCCAGGTGCAGAGGTGGGGCACGCCAGAGCTGGATGCCGAGCCACAGCAGATAGGCGCCGCCGACCCATTTGAGCACTTGCAGCACGGAGCCGGACGTTTGCAGCAGTGCGCTCAGCCCGAACATCGCCAGGGCGATCAGGGCGCTGAAACCACACATGCCGCCGAGGATGGTGAACAGCGTTCGCCGCGCGCCGTAGCGGGCGCCATGAGTCAGGGCAAGCAAACTGTTGGGCCCCGGGGTCAGAGACAGGCCGATGCTTGCCAGCAGGTAGATGAGCCAGGTGTCGAGTGCCATGAGAACGCCTTGTAGGGGAAGGGGCGGCGGGCACGCTGCGCGCAAGCGGCCCTGTGAGTGCGGAGTATAGGGCCGCTTGTCCTTGGGCATGGGTATGATCTGGACGTTCAACTGTTGGCGTGCCAACACCCTGCGCACACTTTGCCCGCCATCGATCACCGCATATTTGGCAAACTCCAGCAAAATCAGTGGGTTGAAACCCGGCACAACTTCTGCAAAAGCCCCTGCATGCCCAGTCATCCGCAGGAGCGCCCTTGAACCGACTCAACTTCCCCTTGATCCCGCTCTGTGCCGTGCTGGCCCTGGCTGGCTGCGAGCGTGCCGAGCAGGTCACGACGCGCAGCGACCAGCCGCTGCACGGCGGAACCTTGGTCTATGCCACCGACCGTGAGCCCACCTGCCTGGACCCGCATGTGGCGGGTGACATGCCGCAAGTGTTCGTGGCCCAGCAGTACCTCGACTCGCTGGTGTCGATGGACAGCCACGGCCGTATCGGCCCTTGGCTGGCCGAGCGTTGGCAGGTGTCCGCCGACGGCCTGAGCTACACCTTCCACCTGCGCCGCGACGTGCATTTCACCGATGGCACGCCGTTCAATGCCCAGGCGGTCAAGGCCAATCTCGACCACATGGCCGACCCCAAGACCCAGTCCAGCACCGCGGGCGGCTATATCCGCCAGTATCGCGGCACCGATATCGTCGACGAATACACCGCCGTGGTGCACCTGGCCACGCCTTATGCCGCCTTCCTCGAAGTGCTCGCCCAAGGTTTTCTCGGCATCCAGTCGCCCACCGCGCTCAAGCGCAGCCGTGACGAGAACTGTGAAAGCCCGGTGGGCAGCGGGCCGTTCAAGGTGGTGCGCTGGGACCGGCAGAACCAGGTCGAACTGGTGCGCAACCCCGACTACAACTGGGCGCCTCCGACCGCCAGGCACCAGGGCCCGGCGTATCTTGAGCGCATCGTGTGGAAGTTCATCCAGGAGCCTTCGGTGCGTTTCGCCTCGCTGCAGGCCGGTGAGGTCGACGTGATCGAGAGCGTGCCACCCGAGTCGCACGAGGCTGCGCGGCGCAATCCGGATGTCGAGCTGATCATCGCCCAGCGCCCCGGCAACCCCACCAACGGCACCTTCAACCTGCGCCGGGCGCCGTTCGACGATATCCGCGTGCGGGAAGCCTTCGTACGCAGTGCCGATATCGAAGGCGCGCTCAAGAGCGTGTACTTCGGCGAGTTTCCGCGAGCCGGTGGCCCGCTCAGCGTGGCCACGCCGTTCTACAGCGGCGATTTCGAGCGCAGCCAGGACTACGATCCGCAGCGCGCCGCCCGATTGCTCGACGCCGCCGGCTGGACCGCGCGTGATGCGCAGGGTTACCGCACCCGCAATGGCAAGCGCCTGAGCGCGGTGGTGCTGATCGGCGCGCGTACACCGCCTTCGGAACTGACCCTCTGGGAGCAGGTGCAGGCCACCACCCGCCAGGCTGGCCTGGAACTGGTGATCGATCAGATGAGCGACGCCCAGGTCACCGCGCGCCAGGCCGCCTGGGACTACGACATCCGCATCGGTTACTGGAACACCAACACCCCGGATGTGCTGCGCATCATCTTTGGCTCGGCGTTCGTCCAGCCGGCAGGTGTCGGCGGCTATCACCAGAACTCCTCGGGCTTTGCCGATCCGGGCTTCGACGCGCTGCTCGACGACGCCCTGGCCACGCAGGATCCGGAGCGCCGTCGGGCGCTGTACCTCAAGGCCCAGCAACAGGCCGCCAGCCAGTACCTGCAATTGACCACCTACCCACAGAGCACGCGGCTGGGCCTCTACAAGACGGCCCACGGCGTGCGCCTGGAACCCTCGTTGGCGGTGACCTACCTCTATGACGCATGGGTGAGCAAATGAGCGACCCGACGACCCTGACCGATCCCCGTCGCGAGCGCCTGGGTGCGCTCGCACGCCGCGCCGCCATTCGCCTGGGCGGCGGCCTGCTGGTGCTGTGGGCGGTGGCGACCCTGACCTTCTTCGCCCTGCGCCTGATGCCGGGCGACCCGGTGCTGGCGATTCTTGGCGGCACCACCGGCAACCCGACGCCGGAAGCCATCGAGGCGACCCGGCGCGAGTACGGCCTGGACAAACCGCTACCGGTGCAATACGTGCTGTATCTCGGGCGTCTGGTGCAGGGCGACCTGGGCCAGTCCTACTCCCAGCACCAGCCCGTGACCCGAGTGCTGGCCGAACAGGCCGGGGCAACCCTCGAGCTGACGTTCGCCGCGCTGGTGCTGGCCTGGTTGCTGGTGCTGCTGTTGACGGTGGTCACCGCCGGCCGTGGCCGGCTCATCGGCGGGCTGGCCTCGCTGGCCGAAACCCTCAGCGCCGCCTTGCCGCACTTCTGGCTGGGGGTGGTGCTGCTGGCGGTGTTCGCCTTCGGCTTGCGCTGGTTCCCGCCGGCGGGCAGCGACAGCCTCGCAAGCCTCGTGCTGCCGGCATTCTCCCTGGCCATTCCGTTGGCAGGATTCATCGCCCAGGTGACCCGTGAATCGCTCGAGCTGACCCTCGATCAGCCCTTCATCCTCAGCGCCCGCAGCCGTGGCCTGAGCGACCTGGCCGTGCGCTTCCGGCATGCCCTGCGCCACGCCCTGCTGCCGGGGGTGTCACTGTCGGGCTGGGCCATCGGTGCGCTGATCAGCGGGGCGGTGGTGTGCGAAGTGATCTTCTCGCGCAAGGGGGTGGGCCGTCAGTTGTACCAGGCGGTGCAACTGCAGGATCTGCCGCTGGTGATCGGCATCACCCTGGTGGTGGCTGCAGCCTACGTGCTGGCCAACATTCTCGTGGACCTGCTCTACCAATGGATCGACCCACGCCAACAGGAGGCGAGCGCATGAGCGACCTTATTCTGGAACACAGCCAGGCGCCGCTGCGTCGACAACGTCGCTTGCAGTGGCCGCCGCTGGGGGCGAGCCTGGCGATCCTGTTCCTGCTCGCGCTGCTGCTGGCGGCGCTGGCGCCTGGGCTGTTCACCCGCATCGACCCGCTGGCGATCGTGCCGCGCGAGGCGTTCCAGGCACCGAGTTGGACGCACTGGCTGGGCACCGACCAGTCGGGGCGCGACATCTTCGCGCGTATCGTCCACGGCGCGCGTCAGAGCCTGCTGATCGGTGTGGCGGCAACCTTGCTGTCGATGACCATCGCCGTCAGCCTCGGGCTGCTCGGCGGATTGGGCGGGGCGCGGGTGGACCGTGGCGTGGGCTGGCTGCTGGAGGTGCTGTTCGCCTTTCCCAGCCTGGTGCTGGCGCTGCTGTTCGTGGCGGTGTTCGGCAGCGGTGTCGGTCCGCTGATCATCGCCACCGGGCTGGGTGGGGCGCCTGGCTATGCGCGGATGGTCCGTGGCCAGGTGCTGGCGGTACGCAATTCGGGCTATATCGAAGCGGCGCGGGCGCTGGGGCACCCGACCGCCCGCATTGTCCTGCGTCAGTTATTGCCCAATGCCATGCGCCCGCTGGTGGTGACCCTGACCATGGGCGTCGGTCAAGCCATCGTCTGGGCATCTGCCCTGAGTTTCCTGGGCCTTGGTGCCCGACCACCGGCGCCTGAGTGGGGCACCATGCTGTCGATGGGCCGTGATTTCATTGCCAGCGCCTGGTGGCTGACCTTTTTCCCCGGCCTGTTCATCGTGCTCACCACGTTGGCGACCACCGCGGCCGGACGCTACCTTCAACACTGCCTGGAGGGCCGCCTGCCATGAGCGACAAGACCTTGATCGTCGATGGCCTGAACGTGACGTTCGAAGGCCGCAGTGTGGTGCGCGAACTGTCCTTTACCCTGGCGCCGGGTCGCTGTGTGGCCCTGGTGGGGGAGTCTGGCTCGGGCAAGAGCGTCAGCGCCCGCAGCCTGGTTGGGCTGGTGGGCGCGCGTGGCGAGGTGACCGCGCGCACCTTGGGCTTTGCCGGTCGCGACCTGCTGGCCCTGAGCGAGCGTCAATGGCGTGCGGTGCGTGGCAAGGATATCGGCTTCGTGCTGCAGGATGCGTTGGTGTCGCTCGACCCGCTGCGGCCCGTGGGCAAGGAAATCCTCGAGGTGTTGCAGACCCATGGCTATGGAGATCGGGCGCAGCGCGCTGCGCGCGTACTGACGCTGCTCGAACGGGTCGGGGTGCCGGACGTGGCGTTGCGTGCGCGGCAGCGGCCAGGCCAGCTTTCTGGGGGGGTGCGCCAGCGAGCGCTGATCGCCAGTGCGCTGGCACTGGAACCGGCGCTGGTGATCGCCGATGAACCCACCACTGCGCTCGATGCCACGGTCCAGGCGCAGATTCTTGAGGTGTTCCAGCAGATCAAGGCGCGGGGTGCATCGTTGCTGATCATCAGCCATGACCTGGCGGTGGTCGCGCAACTGGCCGATGAGGTGGTGGTGCTGCGCCATGGCGAGGTGGTGGAGCAGGGGCCGATGCAGCAGGTGCTGCGTCATCCACAGCACCCCTATACCCAGGCGCTGTTGGCCGCGGTGCCGGCGGAGCATCCGCGTGGCAGCCGCCTCTCGCCAGCGCGTGCGGGCGAGCGTGTACCGCGTAGCGCCGTGCCTAGCGAGGTGCTGCTGCAGGCCCGAGGCCTGGGCAAGCGCTACACCGGCCCTGACGGGGTGGTGCGCCAGGTGGTGCAGGGCGTGGACTTCACCCTGCGTGCCGGGCGTACCCTGGGCATCGTCGGTGAGTCCGGCTCGGGCAAGACCACGGTCGCGCGCATTGCCCTCGGGCTGCTGCAACCGGACCAGGGCGAGGTGCTGTATCGCGGCCAGCCATGGAACCGCCCGAACGATGCCGTAAGCGAAGCCAGCCGACGTCCGTTACGCCAGCAGATCAGCGTGATCTACCAGGACCCGCTGGGTTCGTTCGACCCGCGCTGGACCGTGGCGCAGATCCTCGATGACGCCTTGCAGGTGGCGGGCGTCGAGGCCGCCGCGCGCCCGGCGCGTATCCAGGTGCTGCTCGAGCAAGTGCGCCTGCCGGCCAGCCTGGCCAGCCGCCGCCCGTTGCAGCTCTCCGGTGGCCAGCGCCAGCGTGTGGCGATCGCCCGCGCCATCGCCAGTGAGCCGAAGCTGATCATCTGCGACGAGCCTGTGTCGGCGTTGGATGTATCGGTGCAAGCCCAGGTGCTCGACCTGCTGGCCGACCTGCAGGATGCGTTGGGCCTGGCCTATCTGTTCATCTCCCATGACTTGGGGGTGATTCGCCATGTCAGCGATGACGTGCTGGTGATGCGCCATGGCCAGGTGGTCGAGCATGCGCCGGTCGAGCAGTTGTTCGAGCAGCCTGCCCACGAATACACCCGCCGCCTGCTCGGCTCGGTGCCGCGCCTGCCGGGCAGCGGCGCCGAGCTGGTGGTGCCGCCGCTGGACCTGGAACACGAAGCCTTCGACCTGTTCGATGAATCACGCCTCTGGAAAATCGCCATTTAAGGATTGCCCCATGACCACCTTCCAACGTTTCCCCTCCCAGGCGCCGGCCGCCACTGTGGAGGCCTTGAAGACGCGCATCGATGCGCTGCTGCCAGACATCGCCGCCGGTGCGGCCGAGCGCGAGCGTGAGCGCCAGTTGCCGTTCGAAGCCATCGCCCGGCTGGCTGCGGCCGGGCTCTACACCGTGCGCATCCCGACCCGCTATGGTGGGCCCGGTGGGTCGGTGAGCGATGTCATCGAATTGCTGCTGAAGATCGCCTCGGCCGACTCCAACGTTGCCCAGGCCCTGCGCCCGGGTTTCGCCTTTGTCGAGGGCCTGCTGGTGTCGGGCGCAGACGATGCCGAACAGGAGCGCGAGCGCTGGTTTGCGCGCTACCTGCAAGGTGCGGTGATCGGCAATGCAGGCTGGGAACTGGGCGGCGCCAATGGTGCCATCGCTGCGCGGCTGGTCCGCGAGGGTGACCACTATCGCGCCAATGGCAGCAAGTTCTACAGCACCGGGGCGCTGTTCGCCGACTATGTCAGCGCGGTGGCGCTGGATGAGGACGAGCAACCGGTGTCGTTCATCCTTCCGCGTGACCGCGACGGCCTGGAGCTGGTCGATGATTTCGATGCCATGGGCCAGCGCCTGACCGCCAGCGGCACCACGCACCTGCGCAATGTGCGGGTGGAGGCGCGCGAACTGCGCACGCGTACCGTGGAGGAGGGCAAGCGCACGCTGGTGACGCCGTTCCTGCAACTGTTCCTGGGCACCGTGCTGGCCGGGATCGCCCGCAATGCGCTGGACGACGCCACCCGTTTCGCCCGCGAGCATGCCCGGCCGATCAAGCACAGTACGGCCAGTCGTTCGGTGGACGATCCCTATGTTGAACTGAGCGTGGGCGATATCGCGGCGCGCGCCTATGGCGCCGAGGCGCTGGTGCTGAAGGCGGCCGCCACGATCGACCGGGCCTGGGCGGCGCAGTCGGACGAGGCGGCGGTGGAGCAGGCCGCGCTCGAAGTCGCGCAGGCCCAGTACCTGGTGGCGGAGCTTGCGCTCAAGGCGGCCGAGACAGTGTTCGACGTGGGAGGCGCGTCGACCACCGGGCGTGCGCACAATCTCGACCGCCATTGGCGCAACGCCCGCACCGTGGCCAACCACAATCCACGGCAGTGGAAGGCGGCGGTGGTGGGTGCCTGGCAACTCAAGGGTACCCGCCCACCGGTGTCCGGCTTGTTCTAGAACTTCACATCCATCGCCACCTCGAAGGTACGCGGTGCGCCCATGTAGTACTGCTGCCCATAGGCCTGCTTGGCATACACCTCATCGGTCAGGTTGCGTACACGGCCGGTGAGGGTGGTGTGCTCGTCCAGGCGATAGCGGGCGAAGGCGCCGAACAGGGTGTAGGCGGGGGCCTTGAGGCTGTTGGCGTTGTCGGCGTAGACCGAATCGACGTAGCGGGCATCCACGCCGGCCGACCAGTCACGGGTGAAGGCATAGGTCAGCCACAGGTTGGCGACATTGGCTGGCACGTTCACCGGCGCATTGCCCTTGCGTGACACCGACACACCACCTACCGCCTCGTTGAACTCATCGTAACGGGCATCGACATAGGCGTAGTTGGCCTCGGCCAACAGCCTGGGCGTGACCTGCAGGCGCCCGGACAGCTCGATACCGCGCGAGGTCTGCTGACCCGCCTGGACCGTCAGGTTGGGGTCGTTGGAGTCACGCACCGCGAAATCCTTGCGCACGATCTGGTAGACCGCCACGGTGGCGGCGCCGCGTCCGTCGAGGAAGTCGAACTTGCTGCCGGCCTCCCACTGCTCGCCCTTGGACAGGTCGAACAACCCGACGTTGGAATAGGTCGCCGATGCCAGCGAGCCGGCCGGCAGGTCGGCGGAGTTGCTGTACTGCAGGTAGACGCTGGCTGTCGGGGTCAGTTCGTAGGTCAGGCCGATGCGCCCGGACAGCGGCTCCCAGCGGCGCTCGAAATAGGCCGGCGAACTGGGGCTGACCGGGCCGTAGTTGGTGACCTGCATGTCCAGGTAGTCGTAGCGCAGGGCCGTCAGCAGCGCCAGGCGGTCGGTCAGTTCCAGGCGATTCTCGGCGAACAGCGCGCGGTTGAGCACCTCGTTGCGTCGCTGTTTGGTCAGGCCGCGATTGACCCCGGGAATGTCGTAGAAGCTGCCGGGGTCGAAGTGATCCGGATCGACCACGTCGCTGTAGCTGCCCGAGGTCGGGTACAGGGTCTGGTGCATGCTCGACCAGTCCAGCCCCAGCGACCACTGGCTGCTCAGGCCGAACAGGCTGTTGTCGTGGCGCAGCTCGACACGATCGCCGATCACGCTCTGCTGGTGGCGTTGCAGGTAGGGGCTGGAGCGCACCACGTTGCCGTCGCTGTTGTAGCGGTAGCCTTCGAGGTTGCGGTAATCACGCTGGGCATTGTAGTGGTAGAGGGTGTTCTGCACGCTGGTAGTGTCGCTCACCTGGTAATCGAGGATCGAACGCAGCCAGCGCACACGCTGCTCGTAGCGCCCGTCGGCGACGTTGTAGTTTTCGAAGCGGCGGCTCTTGTCGATCTTCAGGGTGCTGCGCCCCGGCAGGATGGGCGAGCCCCAGTAGGGGCTGTCCTCTTTGTCTTCCTGGTACTCCAGCGCCAAGGTGTGGGTGAGGTTGGGCGAGAGGTCGCTGAGCAACGAGAAGGCCAGGCTGTCGGTGTTGCGCTGGTTGCGGTCAATGTAGCCATTACCCTGGCTGTGGCTGAAGTCCAGGCGTGCGAAGTGGCGGGCATCGGCGGGGTTCTCGGCCAGGGCCTGGTTGATGCCGAAGGCGACTTCCGAGTCGTCGTAGCTGCCGTAGCGGATGCGCCCATCGAGGGTTTGCGCGTCGCGGCTGGCGAGCTTGGTGATGTAGTTGATCGAGCCCCCCACGGCGCCGGCGCCATGCAGGAACGACGACGGGCCGCCGATCAGTTCGACCCGATCCAGCACCCACGCATCCACCGGGCGGGTGGCGCTGCTGTAGCCCAGGTTGATGCCGTTGTAGAGCTGGGTCACCTGGTTCTGGGTGAAGCCTCGGTAGGCGACGAAGCCGCCGTAGCCGGGGTTGGCCGAGGCATTGACGCCGGTCATGGCGTTGATCACGTCCTGACTGTCCTTGGCGTCACGCTGCTCGATCACCCGGCGGTCCGAGACGCTGACCGAAGCCGGTGTCTGCCGTGCCGTGAGGCCCAGGCGCGAGCCGGTGCGAATCGGTTCGTCCAGTTGCACGCCAGAGGGCGACTGCTGTTCGGCGTCGATGGTGGTGGCGTCGAGTTGCACGGGGGCGACGTCGGCCCAGGCACAGGTGCATGTGGCGCCCATCAGGAGCACCAGAGAAGTGTTGCGGATCATGTTGTAGTGATTTCCACGCAAAGGTCATGGCTGACCCACGGGCACGGGCGTGCCCGCCTGGGGTCAGGCGAAGGTCGCTGCTGCGGGGAGGTCGGACGGGGAGGCGCGGGGCGGGATGGCGGGGCGCAGATAGCGTGGCGGCGGCTGCGCCCAGCTGCGCACGATGATCGGCGAGGGTTGCCCGCCATGCGCCGCAGGGAATGACCAGAGACTGCCACTCAGTGGCACGGCCAGCGCAAAGGAGGAGCACACCGGGCAATCGAGCTGGGCCATGTGCTGGTCGCTGCTGCTGTCGCCCAGGTCGATGGCCGGGCCTTTGCCGGTACTGTCGAGGGCGCAGAAATCACCGTCCAGGCCCGACAGACGCAGGCCGCTCATCTGGCCGTGGTGCAGGCCACAGAGCAACAGGCTGAACAGCACGCTGGCATAGAGCGTCCAGGCGGTCAGCGAACGTGTCCGACGGGTGGTTTTCATGGCCGCGAATCTACCATTCGGATGGCGGGGAGGGTGGCGGTCGTGGTGTGGTCGATTGTCGCAACGTCGTCTGGCGAAATTCGCGCTGCCCTTTATCGCAGTATCTGGCACAGACCCGATGCCCATGAGCACCGAAACCGGGCTCACACCCGCTCTCCAGTTGTGCATGCCGCCCTATCCCGGAGCGCAGGCCGAAGAATTTCATCTTCGTTCATCTGCGTAGTTGGCCCGCAACCTGCTATATCAGCTCAGCAGTTTCAGACAAGCGGTCATTGCGTACCCCATCGTAGGTAAACGCGACAGATCAGCCAAAACTTAGCAACACCACGGATTTCAGGGGCTGCAGGATGTCGTCCGCGCAACAAATCGAACAACCTGGGAGCGATTCCGGCTGGAGTGCACACCTGCAATTGCGCTTCGTCAAACGCGGGGATACGACTCGTCTTGGTGCACGAAAGCATTTCGGCCCTCTTTTGGTGCAGCGCCCTTTTTATCCCGAAGGCGCGCCGTGCCATGTCTACATCCTTCATCCCCCAGGTGGCGTCGTCGCCGGTGACCGGCTCGAGCTCGATATCCACCTGGAACCTGGCAGCCACGCGCTGCTGACCATGCCTGGCGCGAGCAAGTTCTACCGCAGCATCGGCCCGACCGCGCACCTGGCGCAGCGCTTCCACCTGGCGGCCGACAGCTCGCTGGAGTGGCTGCCCCACGACAGCATCTTCTTCGATGGTGCCCGCGCCCGGCTCGACAGCCGTTTCACCCTCGAACCCGGCGCCCGCCTGCTGGCCTGGGAAACCCTGTGCCTGGGGCGTCCGGTGATGAGCGAGCGCTTCGATCATGGCGCCCTCGACAGCCGACTGCGCGTCGAGCTGCCGGACGACCCGGGGCTCCACGAGCGCCTGCGCATAGAAGGCGGGCACCTGGAAAAACTCGGCGGTTATCCGCTGGTCGCGACGTTCTGCGCCGCACCTGCCGATATGGCCCTGCTCGAGCAGGTACGCCAGCTGCTCGACGACGTGGAAACCCCGGCTGGCGCGACCCTGCTCGGGCCGTTGCTGGTGATTCGCCTGCTCGATAACGACAACCAACACGTGCAACGCACCCTGCAGCGCCTCTGGCATCTGTTGCGCCCGGCCGTACTGGGCCTGGCGCCGAGCCCGCCGCGCATCTGGGCCACCTGAGAGAGCCTCCCATGGAGCTGACCCCGAGAGAGAAAGACAAACTGCTGCTGTTCACCGCCGCGCTGGTTGCCGAGCGCCGCCTGGCCCGTGGACTGAAGCTCAACTACCCCGAAGCGGTGGCGCTGATCAGCGCTGCGGTGATGGAGGGCGCGCGGGACGGCCGCACGGTGGCCGAGCTGATGAGCCTGGGCCGCGAGGTGCTCAGCCGTGACCAGGTCATGGACGGTGTGCCTGAGCTGATCCCGGACGTCCAGGTGGAAGCGACCTTCCCCGATGGCACCAAGCTTGTGACGGTCCACGAACCTATCGTCTGACGCTGCCCAGGAGGCATTCATGATTCCCGGAGAAATCCAGGTCGCCCCAGGCGACATCGAGCTCAATGTCGGCCGCGAAACGGTCAGCGTCAGCGTTGCCAATCATGGCGACCGCCCGGTGCAGGTCGGCTCGCACTACCACTTCTACGAAGCCAACGACGCGCTGGTGTTCGAGCGCGAGCCGACCCGAGGCTTTCGCCTGGACATCCCCGCCGGCACCGCCGTGCGTTTCGAGCCTGGCCAGTCACGTACCGTGCAGTTGGTGGCCTACGCCGGCAAGCGCGAAGTCTATGGCTTCCAGGGCAAGGTGATGGGCGCGCTGGAGGACAAGGCATGAGCCGTATTTCCCGTCGGGCCTACGCCGACATGTTCGGCCCCACCGTCGGCGACCGCGTGCGCCTGGCCGATACGGCGCTGTGGGTCGAAGTGGAGAAGGACTTCACGATCTATGGCGAGGAAGTCAAGTTCGGTGGTGGCAAGGTCATCCGCGATGGCATGGGGCAGGGCCAGATGCTGGCCGCCGAAGCCGTGGACCTGGTGCTGACCAACGCACTGATCATCGATCACTGGGGGATCGTCAAGGCCGACATCGGCGTGCGCGGGGGGCGTATCGTCGCCATTGGCAAGGCTGGCAACCCAGACGTGCAACCCGGCGTCACCATCCCGGTTGGCGCGGCGACGGAAGTGATCGCTGCCGAGGGCAAGATCGTCACCGCAGGTGGCATCGATACACACATCCATTTCATTTCCCCGCAGCAGGTCGATGAAGCGCTGACCAGCGGCGTCACCACCTTCATCGGTGGTGGTACCGGTCCTGCGACCGGCACCAACGCCACTACCTGTACGCCGGGGCCTTGGTATTTGGCACGCATGCTCCAGGCTGCCGACAGCTTGCCGATCAATATCGGCTTTCTCGGCAAGGGCAACGTCTCCAAACCCGAGCCGCTGCGCGAGCAGATCGCGGCCGGTGCCATGGGCATGAAGCTGCACGAAGACTGGGGCTCGACGCCGGCGGCCATCGATTGCTGCATGAGCGTGGCCGAAGAGATGGACATCCAGGTCGCGATCCACAGCGATACGCTCAACGAATCTGGTTGCATCGAGGACACCCTGGCAGCGATTGGCGATCGCACCATCCACACCTTCCATACCGAGGGGGCTGGTGGGGGGCATGCACCGGATATCATTCGCGCGGCAGGGCAGGCCAACGTGCTGCCGTCCTCGACCAACCCGACGTTGCCCTACACCATCAACACCGTGGATGAGCACCTGGACATGCTCATGGTCTGCCACCACCTGGACCCGAGCATTGCCGAAGACGTGGCCTTCGCCGAGTCGCGCATCCGCCGCGAGACCATCGCCGCCGAGGACATCCTCCACGACATGGGCGCGTTCTCCATGACCTCGTCCGATTCCCAGGCCATGGGCCGGGTCGGCGAAGTGGTGCTGCGGACCTGGCAGGTGGCTCACCAGATGAAGGTTCGCCGCGGCCCCCTGGCGCCGGACAGCAGCTACAGCGACAACTTCCGGGTCAAGCGCTACATCGCCAAGTACACCATCAATCCGGCGCTGAGCCATGGCATCGCCCATGAGGTCGGCTCGGTGGAGGTGGGCAAGCTGGCCGACCTGGTGGTCTGGTCGCCCGCGTTCTTCGGTGTCAAGCCGTCGGCGGTGATCAAGGCCGGTTTGATCGTCACGGCGCCCATGGGCGATATCAACGGCTCGATCCCGACCCCGCAGCCGGTGCATTACCGCCCAATGTACGCAAGCTTCGGTGCGGCGCGCCACGCCACGCGCATGACCTTCCTGCCCCAGGCCGCCATGGACCGTGGGCTGGCCGAGGAACTGGGGCTGCGCAGCCTGATCGGGGTCACCCGCGGCTGTCGCCGGGTACGCAAGGCCGACATGGTGCACAACGGCCTGCAGCCGTTGATCGAGGTCGATGCCCAAACTTACCAGGTGCGCGCCGATGGCGAGTTGCTGGTGTGCGAACCGGCCAGCGAACTGCCACTGGCCCAGCGTTATTTCCTGTTCTGAAGGAGCAAGCATGATTGTCCTGACCCGCCGTGTCGCCGAGGCTGCCTCGGTCAGCGGCACTGTCACCCTGGATGTGGACAGCCGAATCAAGAGCCGCCTGCGCGTGACCCTCGACGATGGCCGCGAAGCCGGTCTGATGCTCGAACGCGGCCACCTGCTGCGCGGTGGCGAACTGCTCGCCGATGCCGATGGCCTGCACGTGGTGCAGGTGCTGGCAGCACCGGAGCGCGTTTCCACGGTGCGCTGCGCCGATCCGTTGCTGCTGGCGCGTGCGGCCTACCATCTGGGCAATCGCCATGTGCCGTTGCAGATCGAGGCCGGCCTTTTGCGCTACCAGCATGATCATGTGCTGGACGAAATGGTGCGCGGCCTCGGTCTTGAGGTGCTGATCGAGCAGGCACCGTTCGAGCCGGAGGCTGGCGCCTACCAGAGTGCTCCTCACGGGCACGCCCACAATCATCCCTTCGTTCGCCTGTAAACACCTTCCGAACTGCCTTGGAGCACACAATGAAAAAAGCCCTTGCCCTCGCTTTACTGATGATCGCCTTGCCAGCCTTCGCTCACCCCGGCCACGACAACAACCCGCTGCAGGACGGTTTGCTGCACCCGCTGACGGGCCTGGACCACCTGCTCATGCTGCTGGGTACCGGCGTGCTGGCCGCACTGACCCGACGCAACCTGAGCTTGCCCCTGGCCACGCTTTCGGCGATGTTCGGCGGCGCGGTGCTGGGGCATCTGTTCGGCGACCTGGTCGGTGTCGAGACCATGATCTCCATCTCACTGGTGGTGGCCGCCTGCGCCATGCTGCTGCCTAATCGCCAGGTACTGCTGGCCCTGGCCATGCCGGTGTTCGCCCTGTTCCATGGCTGGGCCCACGGCGTTGAAGCAACGCCCAGCGCGTTCTGGATGTTCAGCGCAGGCTTCGTCACCGTCAGTGCGCTGCTGCTGGTGGTCGGGTTTGGCGTGGGCTGCCTGCTGCGTCGCCACAGCAAGTTGCAGAAGCTGTTCGGTGGCGGCTTGCTGGCCGGTGCCGCGTTCGTGCTGGCCGGCTGATGAGCAGCGACCTGGCGCTGTTGCGCCTGCTGCAACTGGCAAGCCCGGGCCTGCCGGTGGGTGGCTTCACCTATTCGCAAGGCCTGGAGTGGGCCGTCGAGGCGGGCTGGGTGCGTGACACGGCCGGCTTTTGTGCCTGGCAGCGTGAGCAGTTGCACGACACCCTGGGTTGTCTTGACTGGCCATTGCTGGCGCGCCTCTACCGGGCATGCCAGGGCGATGATGCCGAGGCCTTCGCACGCTGGACCCAGTTTCTGCTGGCCAACCGCGAGACGGCTGAGCTGCGGCTGGAAGAACGCCAGCGAGGTAGCGCCCTGGCGCGGCTGCTCGATGGCTGGCAACTGGCCCAGGCGCCAGCCTGGCGTGAGAGCATCGAACTCTCCCAGCTCGGCGGCATGGCCTGGCTGGGCGCGCATTGGTCGATTGCGCTGCGCGACCTGGCCCTTGGTCATGGCTTCGCCTGGCTGGAAGGCGCCGTCATGGCCGGGGTCAAGCTGGTGCCTTTCGGCCAACAGGCGGCCCAGACCTTGCTGCGCGACTTGGGCGCCGAGCTGCCCGCCGTGCTCGACCAGGCCCTGACCCTGGAGGATGACGAACTGGGCGGCGGCCTGCCGCTGCTGGCCATTGCCTCGTCACGCCACGAAACCCAATACACCCGTTTGTTCCGTTCCTGAGGATTGCCAACATGCAAAGCTATCAGCAACCCCTGCGCGTCGGTGTCGGCGGCCCGGTCGGCTCCGGCAAGACCGCGCTGCTCGAGGCCCTGTGCAAGGCCATGCGTGACCATTACCACATCGCCGTGGTGACCAACGACATCTACACCAAGGAGGACCAGCGCATCCTCACCGAGGCCGGTGCTCTGGAGCCTGAGCGCATCGTCGGCGTCGAGACTGGCGGCTGCCCGCACACCGCAATCCGCGAGGATGCCTCGATGAACCTGGCGGCGGTCGAGGCGTTGGCGCGCAAGTTCGGCAACCTGGAGGTGATCTTCGTGGAGAGCGGTGGCGACAACCTCAGTGCCACGTTCAGCCCGGAGTTGGCCGACCTGACCATCTATGTGATCGACGTCGCCGAAGGCGAGAAGATCCCGCGCAAGGGCGGGCCGGGCATCACCAAGTCGGATTTCCTGGTGATCAACAAGACCGACCTTGCACCTTATGTCGGTGCGTCGCTGGAGGTGATGGAGCGCGACACCAACCGCATGCGTCCCGAGCGGCCCTGGACGTTCAGCAACCTGAAGAAGGGGGAGGGGTTGCAGGCGGTGATCGATTTCATCGTCGATCGCGGGATGTTGGGGGTGAGGGGGTAAGCCTTCTCTGAGCTTTACTCGGCCCTGTGGCAGCGGCGGTTTGCCGCGCCCACAGGTCCTTTGTCAGGCCGCGATCTTCGAAGGATCGGCCTGCAGCAACCAGCGGCTGCGCTGCGATTGCAGCAGCCCCTCGAGCAGCGACACACCGCGATCGCGTTGGGCGATGCGGTCCTGCTCGAACGCATCCTTGAGCAAGCTCAGCACGTTGCGCGACTGGGTCACGGCCTTGGGCGTGGTCACGTCGCTTTTCAGGTCGCCATCGACATAGGTGAGGATCCGCTCTTTCTGGCTCGCCTGCTGGGTCGCGCTGGCCTCAACCAGTTGGCCTTTGTCATAGGCCAGGCGGGTGGTGCTGCTGGCCTGGTCGTCGATCAGGTGGTAGCTGTAGTTCTGCGACTCGCGGTCGCTGCCCAGTATCAGGTTGGTCAACGGATTGAGGCCGCGGTGGAACGAGGCAGTGAGCTTGCTCTGCTGGTTCTGCTCCACCGAGCGGTCCTGCATGCCACGGCTCTTGACCGTGGTGCTCTGCGAGGCGCTGAAGGTGAAACTGTCGGTTTCGTCCTGGCGCATCGGGTTGCTTCTGCGCGTGGTTTCGCTGATCGATGCGCTGAAGTCGGCCAGGCCGCTGAGCAGGGCACGGTCCTTGTCGTTCAGGGCGGATGGGCTTTGCACCGCAGGTTGGCGATTGTCGTCGATGCTGTTGAGCTGGGTGAACGCGGTCTTGAACAGGTTCATCAGGTTCTCGTCGCCACGACCGCGGCGCTGGGCGGCGTCGAACTGGGTCAGGTAGTTGTCGATCGCCGCCTTGCGCTGCGCCGACTTGCCCAGCAGCTCGGCGTCCTGGGTGTCCAGACTCAGTTGCACCTGGCCGGAAGGGCCCTGCAGGCTGAGGCTGCGCGCCTTGTCATCGAGGCTCAGGGAGAAGGTCTGCTCGCCGCTCAGGGATTGGAACTTGCTGCTCATCTGCAAGGCGCTGAACAGCTTCGGATCGAGCTTGACCAGTGCGCCGAGCTTGAGCTGGGGTGGCACCTCGTTGAGGCCGTCGATGGTGGATTGGAAGGCGTCGGCGAGGTTGCCCAAGCCCTTGAGTTCTTCGGCGCTGAGCGAGCCGCCTTCGACTTCGGCGCTCACCGCCAGGCCCTTCTCGCCACTGGCCAGCGACAAGCGGATGGTCGCGCCGGAAGCGGTGGTCAGGCTGAAGGTGACGCCGCTGTCGGGATTCTCGCGCAGGCGCTGCTGCTGCAGCTTGAGCACGCCAGGGTCGATCGGAGAGTCGTCGCTGAAGGCGAACACCGACTGCGAGATGTTCTTGCCGCCGTTCTGTGCAAGCTGCTCGATCAAGGCCGCACCAATGCCTTTGAAGCGGCCTGCGCTGCTGGACGACTGGAAGGCTGTCTGCAGTGTGGTGGCGAGCTTGTCCTGGCTGTCGTTTTCCCAGACATAGCGGACCTGGCCTGGCAGCAGCCCCTGGCGCGAGTAGGTCTCGGAATCGCTGATGGTGTTGTTCTGGCCGAGAATCACACTGGTGCTCGGGACTGCCGAGGCACTGGCGATGCCGGTCGGGTTGCTGGCGCTGGTCGGAGCTGGTCGCGGGGCAGTCAGGACCGGGGCCAGGCGCTGTGCTGCTGTTATCGGATTCATTAGCGTCCTGCCGAATTGAGGTGCGGGTACGTCAGTGATATCGGCAGGCCAGCACCCAACATTAGAAAATCCCGCAAACGAAACGGCCCGCCAGAAGGCGGGCCGTTCGTTACAGCAGGCGGCGATCAGCGGCGGCGGAACAGCGGCAGCGGCTCGTCGGTGGCACCCTGGTAGGTGACCGAGAAGTCCTTCAGGCTCTGCAGCGCGTCTTGCGGGTCCTTGTCGGCACGGATCGCGAAGGCGTCGAAACCACAGCGGGCCATGTAGAACAACTGGTCGCGCAGGACGTCGCCGATGGCGCGCAGTTCGCCCTTGTACTGGTAGCGGTCACGCAGCAGGCGCGCATTGGAGTAGTTGCGCCCGTCGGTGAACGCCGGGAAGTTCAGGGCGATGACCTGGAAGTGCTGGACGTCCTCGCCGATTTCCTCGGCTTCTTCGTCGCTGTCCAGCCACACGCCCAGGCCGCCGTCGCGGGCTTTGAGGGCATGGGCATGGTCACGCCACAGCTGCAGCGGAACGATGTAGTCGTCGCAGTTGGTCAGTTCGTCGAACGAGGTTTCCTTGGGCAGCAGGTGCCAGGTTTCGTCGACGAGCTGGTTGTTCTTAATGATTCGCTGCATAGACGCGTTCCTTGAATGGGTCGATGCCGATACGCTGGTAGGTGTCGATGAAGCGCTCGTCTTCGTTGCGCTGCTCGACGTACACGTTGATCAGCTTCTCGATCACGTCAGCCATGTCGTCCTGGGCGAAGGAGGGGCCGAGGATCTTGCCAAGGGTCGCATCGCGCGCGGCGTTGCCGCCCAACGACACCTGGTAGAACTCCTCGCCTTTCTTGTCCACGCCGAGGATGCCGATGTGGCCCACGTGGTGGTGGCCGCAGGCGTTCATGCAGCCGGAGATGTTCAGGTCGAGCTCGCCGATGTCGAACAGGTAGTCCAGGTCGTCGAAGCGGCGCTGGATGGATTCGGCGATCGGGATCGACTTGGCGTTGGCCAGGGAGCAGAAGTCGCCACCCGGGCAGCAGATGATGTCGGTCAGCAGGCCGATGTTCGGCGTGGCAAAACCACTTTCACGCAGTTCCAGCCACAGCGCGTGCAGCTGACGCTGCTCGACGTCGGCGAGGATGATGTTCTGCTCGTGGGAGGTGCGCAGGTGGCCGAAGCTGTAGCGGTCGGCCAGGTCGGCGACGGCATCGAGCTGCTTGTCGGTCAAGTCGCCTGGGGCTACGCCGGTGGGCTTGAGCGACAGGGTGACTGCGACATAACCCGGCTTCTTGTGGGCGCGGGTGTTGCGCGAACGCCAGCGGGCGAAGCCAGGGTTTTCCTGGTCCAGGGCGCTGTAGTCGACGTTTTCCAGCGCGAGGTACTCGGGGTCGACGAAGTGACGTGCGACGCGTTGCAGCTCGGCTTCGGTCAGGGTGGTGCTGCCGCCGCGCAGGTGAGCCATCTCGGCTTCGACCTTTTCGGCGAACACTTCCGGGGTAAGGGCCTTGACCAGGATCTTGATCCGCGCCTTGTACTTGTTGTCACGGCGGCCGTAACGGTTGTACACGCGCAGGATGGCGTCCAGGTAGCTGAGCAGGTCCTGCCAGGGCAGGAACTCGTTGATGAACGCACCGATCACCGGGGTACGGCCCAGGCCGCCGCCGACCAGGACGCGGAAGCCCAGCTCGCCGGCTTCGTTGTGCACCGGCTCCAGGCCGATGTCGTGCACTTCGATGGCGGCGCGGTCGTCCTTCGAGCCGTTGACGGCGATCTTGAACTTGCGCGGCAGGTAGGCGAATTCCGGGTGGAAGGTGGTCCACTGGCGGACGATCTCGCACCAGGGGCGCGGGTCGATCAGCTCATCGGCGGCGACACCGGCGAACTGGTCGGTGGTGACGTTGCGCAGGCAGTTGCCGCTGGTCTGGATCGCGTGCATCTGCACGGTGGCGAGTTCGGCCAGGATGTCCGGGACGTCTTCCAGCGCCGGCCAGTTGTACTGCACGTTCTGGCGGGTGGAGATGTGGGCGTAGCCCTTGTCGTAGTCACGGGCGATCTTCGCCAGCATGCGGACCTGGCCGGCGTTCAGCTGGCCGTAAGGCACGGCGACACGCAGCATCGGCGCGAAACGTTGGATGTAGAGGCCGTTCTGCAGGCGCAGAGGGCGGAATTCTTCTTCGCTCAGCTCACCGGCCAGGTAGCGGCGGGTCTGATCACGGAACTGCTTGACGCGGTCCTCGATGATCCGCTGATCGTACTCGTCGTATACGTACATAAAAGTCCTGTCTCAGGCTGCATGCAGCTAATCGCGCGCACGGCCGCGCACTCCGGGTCGGAGCGGGGGAACGATAACAGGTTGTATTTATGCGCTAAAGTGATGTTTTTGCATATGAAAAGAACCAATTGGACTAAGTGAGACTGGCTGCTATTTGTCGGGTGGCTGGCCCGGCGCCGTTATACTGAGCCCCTTTGCATTGCAGGGATGTTGCGCATGTTCATCAGGGCGCTGTGCCGCAGTCTGTGCCTGGGTCTGCCATTGGTGGCGAGCGCCCAGGCGGCTTCGGTGGTGTTTCTCAACCCGGGCTTGTCCGATGAGACGTTCTGGGTCAGTTATTCGCACTTCATGCAGGCCGCCGCCGACGATCTGGGGATGGACCTGCGGGTGGAATACGGCGAGCGCCAGGCCGAGCGGCAACTCGAGCAGGCGCGGGCCGTTCTGCGGGGGGCGCACAAGCCGGACTATTTGGTGTTGGTCAACGAGCAGTACGTCGCGCCGGAGATCATGCGGCTGTCCCAGGGCAGCGGGGTCAAGCTGCTGTTGGTCAACAACGCCCTGACCGAGGGGCAGGCCGAGGAGATTCAGGCGCAGCCGGGCAAGTATGCCGCGCTGCTCGCGTCGCTGGTCGGCAATGACGAACAGGCGGGTTACCAGATGCTGCACGATCTGGTCGCCAGTTTGCCCAGGACTGGCGAACCGATCGAGCTGCTGGCGTTCTCCGGCATCAGCACCACGCCGGCTTCGCAACTGCGCGAGCAGGGCATGCGGCGGGCGTTGGCCGAGCTTGCGCAGGTACGCTTGCGCCAGGTGGTGTATGGCGGCTGGAGTCGCCAACGGGCCTTCGAACAGGCCCAACTGCTGCTGCAGCGCTATCCACGCGTGCGCCTGGTGTGGTCGGCGAACGACGAGATGGCGTTCGGTGCGATGCAGGCATTCGAGGCGGTTGGCCGGGTGCCGGGGCGCGATGTGCTGTTCAGTGCGGTCAACAGTTCACCCGAGGCCTTGCAGGCTCGCGTGGATGGGCGACTGAGCGTGCTCATGGGCGGGCACTTCAGCCTGGGTGGTTGGGCCATGGTGATGCTGCATGACGATGCCCGGGGCCTGGCGCTGGACCGTGACGGGCAACACCTGTACCGCCTGCCGGTGCTGCAGGCCATCGATGCGGTGAAGGCCAGGCGCTGGCTCGAACTGAGCGCCCGTAAAGGCTATGGCGTCGACTTTCAGCGCTACAGCGCCGAGGGACGAGACACCGATTATCGCTACCCGTTCCTGACGTCACCCGTCGATTATTGAAAAACCCTGCTTGAGCAAAGGGCATTGCTGGGCTTAACTGCTGATGTGACGTGCATTCCCATAACCACTACAAGAGGTAATGCAATGGGAAACCCGACCAAGCTCCGCAAGCCTGACAGCAGTGTCGACGCCTGGGCGATCCTGTGCCTGATCGTGCTGGTTGTCGTGACCGCTGTGTATTGGGTCAGCCATCAGTAACGCAAATTTCAGACCGTGAACCGCAACTGAGCCGCCCGCGGGAGGGAATTCCGCGGGCGGATGCGTTTGGGCGGTGGTATCGCGTTTCAAGGGCAATCAGCGCCCCGTCAGGTGCATCGCCAATTGCACCAGCCCCACCAGCACCAGGATGAACACCAGGGTGAACATCACCCCCATCACGATGAAGTGGCTGGCCTTGCCGTGGGTGAAGTCGCGTGCGCGGTTCTTGCCGCTCTGCACACCGAAGGCGGCGGCGAGGATGCTGTGCAGCATCTGCCAGAAGGTTGGCGGCTTGCCTTGGCTGGAATCGTCCATGGTCGCTCCTGGAAAATCTGAGGCAATCAGCGAAAGTGTAGGCAAGAACGGCGCTCAGCGCCCGACCCGCTTGCCTCGCTGCAAGCCCACCTCCAGTGCCTGGCCGTCACGTTGTTTGCCCTGGCGCGCCAGGCTTTCGAGCTGGGGAATGAGCATGCCTTCGGGCAAGTGGCGCCAGAACCGCCCCGGCATGTGCAGGCGCAGGGCATCAGGATTCAACCGCGCCGGATTGAAGGTGGAGCGGTAGTAGGTACGCCACAGTTCGGCGCCGGGATCTTCGGCATGGCGTGCCCAGTCGATCCACTCACCTGGACATTGCCGACGGTAGTCGAGATTGCTGCCGTCGAAACGAATGCCATCGGTGGGCGTTGCGATCAGCCAGCGCTGGCGCCCGAGGCGATCGGCAAAATGGCTACTGGCGCTTTCAAGGATGTCATGGGCGGGTTCGTGGTAGGCCACCAGGTCCAGTTGCAGGCGTTCGGCGACCGCTTCCGGCAGCGGCACGAAGCGCACGAAGGCGTGCAGGTGATGCGCCTCGCGGGAGACCTGCTTGATACGCCGCTGCAACTCGCTGCCCAGGCGATCACCGGCAAGCATTGCCGTGCGATCCCCATGGGCGACGCGCCAGAGCACTTCGTACAGCAGGTTCCAGCGTTGCGCGCCGCGATAGCGCGCCGCCTGCTCGAGTTGTGCGAGCAAGGCCGCCGGCACTCGCGGGCGGAATGGGCCGGGCCCTTCTGGCAACGGCGTGGCAATGGCGAGCAGGTCGTCCATCGGGCCCTGGCTCCAGGTCACGTCGGCCGGGTCGATGCCATGGCCGAGCAGTACCCGCGCTTGCTTGCGCCAGGTGTCGAACAGGTCGTCGCAATCCAGCGCGATCATGCCCAAAGCCCCATCTGCACCGGCGCCTGCGGCTCGCGCAGGCGTTGGCGCAACAGGCCGCTGCGCAGTTCGGCCTGGGCCGGGCGGTAATCACTGGTGACGATGAACGGACGGGCTTTTTCCAGCACGCAACGCAACTGGATCAGGTCGTCGTAGCGAATGCGCCGCTCGCGGCGCAGTGTCACCAGGCGCTGCACGCTGCGCAGGCCGATACCGGGGATGCGGGCGAGCAGGGCGGGTTCGGCGCGATTCAGGTCCAGCGGAAAGACCTCGCGGTTTGCCAGGGCCCAGGCCAGCTTGGGGTCGATGTCCAGCGCCAGGTTGCCGGCCTGGCCGAGCAGCTCGCCAGCCTTGTAGCCGTAGCCGCGCATCAGGAAGTCGGCCTGGTACAGGCGATGTTCGCGCAACAGCGGCGGGGCGGCCAGCGGCACGCTGTTGGGGCTGTCCGGGATGGGGCTGAAGGCGGAGTAGTACACACGCTTGAGGCCATAGCCCTGGTACAGCGATTCGGCGTTGCGCAGCAGGGTGCGGTCGTCGGTGGCGTCGGCGCCGACGATCACCTGGGTGCTCTGCCCGGCCGGGGTGAAGCGTGGCGCCCTGGGTTCGTTGGCCACGGCCTGCTGGCCCTGGTGAATCACGCCCATGGCCTGGCGGATGGTGTGCGCCTGTTTCTCTGGGGCCAGGCGCTTGAGGCTGGCCTCGGTGGGCAGTTCGACGTTGACGCTCAGGCGATCGGCCAGGCGCCCGGCTTCCTCGATCAGCAGTGGATCGGCATCGGGGATGGTCTTGAGGTGGATGTAGCCACGAAAGCCATGCTCTTCACGCAACAGCCGCGCCACTCGATTCAACTGCTCCATGGTGTAGTCGGCCGAGCGGATGATGCCCGAACTCAGGAACAGCCCGCTGATGCAGTTGCGCCGGTAGAAGTCGAGGGTCAGGCGCACCACTTCCTCGGGGCTGAAGCGTGCGCGAGGCACGTTGCTGGAGCGGCGATTGACGCAGTACTGGCAGTCGTACAGGCAGAAGTTGGTGAGCAACACCTTGAGCAGCGATACGCAGCGCCCATCGGGGGTGTAACTGTGGCAGATGCCCATGCCATCGGTCGCGCCAAGCCCGTCACGCCCCCGCGAGCTGCGCTTGGGCGCGCCGCTGCTGGCGCAGGAAGCATCGTATTTGGCGGCGTCGGCGAGGATGCCGAGCTTGGCGATGAGTTGCATGGGGATGTCTCGTGATACTGGTTTTTCATACAGTATTTGCAGAGCGGTCGACTTGCAAGAGGCTTCTTGAAGTCGCCTGACGGCCTGCCAGCGGATCCGCCTTCAGAACCTGAATGCGCGTGCGGCTAACCTGAGTGAATCACTCAGCTAAGCTTGCCTGAGCTTTTGGACACCAAAGGCACGGGTGCGCGGACCAGGGGCAAGGCACATTCACGGACAGGATCGGGGCCAGCGGCGCCTCGACGGAGGGAGCATGAACAGAGGAATCGCATTCAAACCGGCCCTGGCGGGCCTGGCCCTGGCCTTTGCCCTGACGGGTGTACAGGCTGCCGAGGGCAAGCGGGTTGACGTATTGCTGGTGGGCGGTGGGATCATGAGCTCCACGCTTGCTGTCTGGCTCAACGAGCTCGAGCCCGGATGGTCGATGGAGATGATCGAGCGGCTGGACAAGGTCGCCGAGGAAAGCTCCAACGGTTGGAACAACGCCGGTACCGGGCATTCGGCGCTGGCCGAGCTGAACTACACCCCTGAAAAGGACGGCAAGATCGACATCAGCAAGGCGGTGGAGATCAACGAGTCGTTCCAGGTCACCCGGCAGTTTCTCGCCTGGCAGGTCAAGCAGGGCGTGCTGAAGAATCCACGCTCGTTCATCAACGCCACCCCGCACATGAGCTTTGTCTGGGGCGATGACAATATTCGCTTCCTGCGTAAACGCTATGAGGCACTGCAGGCCAGCCCGCTGTTCAAGCCCATGCAGTATTCGCAAGACAACGCGCAGATCGCCAAGTGGGTGCCGTTGATGATGGAGGGGCGCGATCCGAACCAGAAGCTTGCAGTGACCTGGACGCCGATCGGCACCGACGTCAATTTCGGCGAGATCACCCGCCAGTACGTGGCGTACCTGCAGACCCGCCCCAACTTCGACCTCAAGCTTTCCAGCGAAGTGCAGGACATCACCCGCAATGACGACGGCTCTTGGCATGTGGAGTACAAGAACCTCAAGGATGGCAGCACGTCGGCTACCGATGCCAAGTTTCTGTTCATCGGCGCCGGTGGCGCGGCGCTGCCGCTGTTGCAGAAGTCGGGCATCCCCGAGGCGAAGGAGTACGCAGGCTTCCCGGTTGGCGGATCGTTCCTGGTGACCGAGAACGCCGCCATTGCCGATCGTCACATGGCCAAGGCCTACGGTATCGCCTCGACGGGGGCGCCGCCGATGTCGGTGCCGCATCTGGATACCCGGGTGCTCGATGGCAAGCGGGTGATCCTGTTCGGGCCGTTTGCAACCTTCTCGACCAAGTTTCTCAAGGAGGGCTCGCTGCTCGACCTGTTCGGCAGCATGACCCTGCACAACAGTTGGCCGATGGTGCGTGTCGGGGTCCGCGAGTTCGACCTGGTGCAGTACCTGATCGGCCAGGTCATGCAGTCGGACGACGACCGCTTCGCTGCGCTGCAGACCTACTTCCCCCATGCGAAGAAAGAGGACTGGCGCCTGTGGCAGGCTGGGCAGCGCGTACAGATCATCAAGAAAGACCCTGAGCAGGGCGGGGTGCTCAAGCTTGGCACCGAGGTCGTGACCTCTGCCGACGGCAGCATTGCCGGCCTGCTGGGGGCTTCGCCGGGCGCCTCGACCGCGCCGCCGATCATGCTCGACCTGCTGCGCAAGGTGTTCAAGGACAAGGTCGCATCGGCACCGTGGCAGGAGAAGCTGCACCAGATCATCCCCAGCTACGGGCTCAAGTTGAACGAGCATCCTGACAAGGTGCAGCAGGAGTGGGACTACACCAATGAAGTGCTGCAACTGCAGCCTTTGACTTCGCCAGCGGGCTGAGCCCGGCGGGCTGGCGGCCCTGGTGCAGGGCCGCCAGAGGCGTGCCGCCATGCCCCAGGCCGCTTTGCTGTTCGCTTGCTAAGATGCGTCCAATCTCAAGCACTGGACATCCTCGATGAGCGACCGCACTCCGATCATTCCCGCCTCCCAGCAAAAACTTGCCGAGCGCGCCGGTTATCTGCCGGCCTTGAAGGTCGGTAATACTTTGTATCTGGCCGGTCAGGTGGGGCGTACGGCAGATCTGCAGGTCATCGTCGACCCGCGCCAGCAGTTTCACGCGGCGTGGGAAAACCTGAGGGACGTGCTGGCGGCTGCCGGTTGCGATTTCGCGGATGTGGTGGAACTGACCACCTATCATGTCGGCTTGCGCGAGCACATGGCGGTGTTTCGTGCGGTGAAGGACGAGCTGTTCCCACGGGGAAGCTGCCCCTGGACCTGTATCGGTGTCAGCGAGCTGGCCCATGACGGGCTGCTGGTGGAGATCAAGTGCGTGGCGGTGGTGCGCCAGGGGTGATGCAGGAGGTGAGATGTAGCGCTTGTACCGGCCTCATCGCGGGACAAGCCCGCTTGTGTCTTGATAGGGGATTAGAATCTGGAGTGAGAGCGGTGAATGGCAAGCTGCATGCCGCATGTGCCTTGAGCACGAGTAGGAGCACAAGCTGCCATTCACCGTTCCACTTTGGCGAGAGCCCGAACAGTTGGATGCGGCTCTGATCTCGAATCACAAGCGTGGGCCAAGCCAAAGTTCTCTCACTCTGTTGAGTCTAGGAGATTTTGGCGATGGTTTCCTTTGTGGGTATCGATGTTTCCTGTCGCACGCTGGACATAGCGGTTCGTCCCCAGAGCCTCAAGATCAATGTCACCAACGATCTGGCAGGTTTCGAGGTATTGGAGAAGAGCCTTCGAGGTCTCAAGATCGAGCGCATCCTGCTGGAGGCGACAGGCGGATACGAGCGTGAGGTTCTGAGCTTTCTGCAGAGCGCTGGCTACAAGGTCATTCGCGTCAATCCCAGGCGAGCCCGGTCGTTTGCCGAGTCCATGAACATCAAAGCCAAGACCGACGCCATCGACGCTGCGGTATTGGCACATTTCGCCGAAGTTATCCCAGATAAACCGACTCTGCAGATCAGTCCGCAGAGGGCGTTGCTGCGCGAGCTGCTGCAGCAGCGTGATCGTCTAGTCCAGCAGCGAGATGACGACCGGCGGCGCCTGAAA
>NZ_JBNFMU010000174.1:0-7614 GCF_049942315.1 Pseudomonas wayambapalatensis | reverse complement strand
CCCCCCCCCAAATCCGAGAGGGTGGCGGGGGTGCGGACGTGTGCTCTTCTTATCTCCCTAGCCAGTTCTCTGGTGGCCAGCAGCATCGGGTTTCTTTGGTCTTTGCGCTGTCACCATCGCCGTCGGTGCTGTTGCTCGACGAGCCAATGTCGGCGCTGGATGCGCGGGTGCGCGAGCACTTGTGCACCGAGCTGCGCCAACTGCAGCGCAAGCTGGGCATCACCACGCTGATGGTTACCCACAACCAGGACGAGGCCATGCTGATGGCCGACCGCATCGCCGTGATGAATAACGGGCAGGTCGAGCAGTACGCCTCCCCGCAGGATATCTACGACCGGCCTGCCACACCGTTCGTTGCCGAGTTCGTCGGTCAGGGCAACTGGCTGCCGTTCCAGCGCCATGACGACAGCCACGCCCAGGTGGGCAGCATGAGCATGCGTCTGGCTCCGGGCGCGGCGAGTGCGCGCAGTGGCCGGCTGTTCTGCCGCCCGGAGGCGATCATGGTCAATCCGGTGGTACACGAGGAGAACCTGTTTCCGGCCAAAGTGCGTGAGCTCACCTTTCTCGGCAACCGCTGCCGCATGAGCTTCGAGCTCAAGGCCTTGCCGGGGCACGCGTTGCTCGCGGAGCTGGCGCCCGAAGCCATGCCGCGCCTGGGCTCGCAGGATATCTGGGTGGCCCTGCCACCGCAGAGCCTGCAGGTGTTTGCCTGAGATGGCCGCGCCCATGAGCGTATCGCTGGCCGCCGTCAAGGCCGCACCAGGTGGTGGCATCGCCCTAGGTGATCGCCTGTTCGTGGTCGGTGGCAAGAGTCTGCTGTTGCTCCTGCTGCTGCTGGCCGTGCTGATGCCGCTTCTGGCCATCTTCTGGCGTGGTTTCAGCGGCGAGGCGGGCCAGGGCGGTGGCCTGCAGGCGGCCGCCGAGCTATTTGCCAGCGACAACTTTCGCTGGCTGCTCGGCAACAGCCTGGCAGTGGCTTTCAGCGTAGCGCTGATCGTCGTGCCGCTGGCCTACCTGTTCGCCTATGCCCTGCAACGCACGCTGATCCCGGCCAAGGGCTTGTGGCGCGGGATTTCATTGCTGCCGCTGCTGGCGCCGTCGATGCTGCCGGCCATTGCGCTGGTCTACCTGTTCGGCAACCAGGGCCTGCTGCGTGCACTGCTGAGCGACAACATCTATGGCTTCTGGGGGATCGTGCTCGGCGAGGCGATCTACACCTTCCCGCATGCCCTGATGATCCTGCTGTCGGCGCTGTCGCTCGCCGATGCGAGGCTGTTCGACGCGGCCTCGAGCATGGGCGCAGGACCGTGGCGGGCCTTTTGCAGCATCACCTGGCCGGCCACGCGCCAAGCGGTGTTCGCCGCGTTCTGCCTGGTGTTCACCCTGACCATCACCGACTTTGGCGTGCCGGTGGTGGTCGGTGGCGACTATCAGGTGCTGGCACTGGAAGCCTACAAGGCGGTGGTCGGCCAACAGCAGTTCGGCCGTGGCGCCCTGATCGGCATGGTCCTGCTGGTGCCGGCGCTGCTCAGCTTCGGCGTCGATGCCTGGCTGCGCCGCCGCCAGGGCGAGGCGATGAGCGGGCGCGCGCAGGTATTCGAGCCCCAGCCTTCGCGTCGTCGCGATGCCTGCTTCCTGACCATCGTGGTGCTGGTCTGCGCAGCGCTGCTGGGGGTGATCGGCATGGCGGTGTATTCGTCGCTGGTGACCTTCTGGCCCTACAACCTGACGCTTTCGTTCAAGCACTACCTGTTCGACGAGACCGCTGGTGGCGGCTGGCTGGCCTACCGCAACAGCGTGACCATGGCCCTGTGCTGCGCCGTGATCGGCAGTGTGGTGATCTTTACCGGCACCTACCTGATGGAGAAAACCCAAGGCCAGCGCCTGCTCAACCAAGCCTTGCGCCTGCTCAGCTTCGTACCGATGGCGGTGCCAGGGCTCGTCCTGGGCTTGGGCTACGTGTTCTTCTTCAACCTCGCCGGCAACCCGCTGCATGTCTTCTACGGCAGCATGGCGTTGCTGGTGGTCTGCACCATCGCTCACTACCTGACCACCGCACAGATGACCGCAAGCACTGCGCTGCGCCAGCTCGATGGTGAGTTCGAAGCGGCTGCGCTGTCGCTCAAGGCGCCGCTGTACCGGCATTACCTGCGCGTCACCGTACCGATCTGCCTGCCTGCACTGCTGGATATCGTGCGCTACCTGTTCGTCTCCGGGATGACCACGGTGTCGGCGGCGATCTTCCTCTACAGCCCCGACACGATCCTGGCCGCCGTCGCCGTATTGAACATGGACGATGCCGGCAACGTTGGCGGTGCTGCGGCGATGTCCACCCTGATCCTGCTCACCAGCGCCACGGCCTCGCTGCTGCTGGCGGGGGCCTCGCGCGGTCTGTTGCGCCGCTCCCAGGCCTGGCGCCAGCGCGCGCCCAAACCCTGATTCGACTGTCCACCTCAAAGGAGCTGCCTCATGTTCAAGCCACTTGCCCTTGTTGCTGCCGTATCTGCCGTGTTCAGCTTGCACGCCTCGGCGGCCGCTACCCAACTGACCGTCTACACCGCCCTGGAAGCCGAGCAGCTCAAGAGCTACAAGCAGGCCTTCGAGAAGGCCAACCCGGATATCGAGATCAAATGGGTGCGGGACTCCACCGGCATCATCACCGCCAAGCTGCTGGCCGAGAAAGACCGCCCGCAGGCTGACGCGGTGTGGGGCCTGGCAGCCTCCAGCCTGGCCATCCTCGATCAGAACGGCATGCTCGATGCCTACGCGCCGAAAGACCTGGGCAAGATCGCACCGAATTACCGCGACGCCGCCAACCCGCCAGCCTGGGTGGGGATGGACGTGTGGGCCGCGACGATCTGTTTCAACACCATCGAGGCCGAGAAGCAGGGCCTGAGCAAGCCGGTGAGCTGGCAGGACCTGACCAAGCCCGAGTACAAGGGTAAGATCGTCATGCCCAACCCTGCCTCGTCCGGCACCGGCTTCCTGGATGTCAGTGCCTGGCTGCAGACCTTGGGCGAGCCCCAGGGCTGGGCCTACATGGATGCCCTGCACCAGAACATCGGCCAGTACGTCCATTCCGGCTCCAAGCCCTGCAAGCTGGCGGCGGCGGGCGAGTTCCCGATCGGCATCTCGTTCGAGTACCCGGCCGTGCAGCTCAAGCGCCAGGGTGCGCCGCTGGACATCGTGCTGCCCAAGGAAGGCCTGGGCTGGGAAATCGAGGCCACGGCGGTGATCAAGGGCACGCCTAAGGCTGACGCAGCCAAGCGCCTGGCGGATTTCTCGGCCAGCCCAGCGGCCATGGAGCTGTACAAGGACAACTTCGCCGTGCTGGCCGCGCCGGGCATCGCCAAGCCGCAGACCGAACTGCCGGCCGACTATGAGCAACGCCTGATCAAGAACGACTTTGCCTGGGCGTCGAAGCACCGCGACCAGATCCTGGCCGAATGGCGCAAGCGCTACGACGGCAAGTCGGAGAAGGTGGCACAGTAAGTAGCACTACATTCAACAGGCCGATCCTCACGACGCCAGGACCCTACCGCGATGCCCAGCCCAGCCCAGATCATCGACAACACCTTCGCCTTGTATGAGCGCCACGGCGCCGACGACTACATCGGCGAAGCCATCACCCAGATCGAGCACATGTCCCAGGCCGCGCAACTGGCCATGGCCGAAGGCTTCGACGACGAGGTCGTGCTCGCTGCGTTCTTCCACGACATCGGCCACCTCTGCGGCGGTGACGCCAGCATGGGTGGGTATGGTGTGGTCAGCCATGAGCGTATCGGCGCCGAGTATCTGCGCCGTTGTGGGTTCGGCGAACGCATGGCGCGGCTGGTGGAGTTCCACGTGGAGGCCAAGCGTTACCTGACCTTGCGCAAGCCGGGCTATTACCAGCGGCTGAGCGAGGCGAGCCGGCGCACCTTGGGTTACCAGGGGGGCGTGATGAGCGATGCCGAGGCCGATGCCTTCGAGCGCGACCCGCTGTTTGCGGTGAGCCTGCGCATGCGTGAGTGGGACGAGATGGCCAAGGAGGTCGGGGTGCCGGTGCTGGATATGGCGGTGTTGAAAGGGAAGGCGTTGGCCTTGATCTGAGGGTTGCAGCAAAGCCCTCGGCAGCGCTGCAGAACTTGTGGGAGCGGGTTTACCCGCGAAAAAGACACCGCGCTGCATGGCACGGGCTACGCCCGTGTTCGCGGGACAAGCCCGCTCCTACAGGGGCGCGCCTCAGATCTGTGACACCAACGCCTCGAGTTGCTCCTGGCGTTCCGCCTGGTTCACCCGTGCGCCCGGATTGAGCGTCGACCATTGCGGATGCGCCCGTGCCTTGGTCAACGCTTCCGGTAGCTTGCCTTCGCGCCAGGCTTTCTCATCCAGCTCGCCCAGCCGCACCCTGTCCTGTGCGGCATGGCCACGGCTGTCCAGGGCGAGCATCAGTTGCTGTTGGCGCAGCGCCAGCAAGCGCAGCACGCTGTCATCCACGGTCAGTTCACGCTGACCCTTGAGCTTGCCCAGCAACCGCGATCCGTAATTGCGCGCAGTTTGCAGTGCGCCGCCGGCAATGGCCCCCGCCAGCGCGGCAGCGCCAAGGGTCAGGCCGCCGACCAGCAGATCGACACCCGCCCCGGCCGCCGCGCCGGCGGCAACACCGCTGCCCAGACGTACGCCCAGCAGCTTCAGGGTCTCGGGGTTGAACAGGTCATCGCCCCAGCGACCATCCAGCAACGGCAGGTCGCCGGCATTGGCATCTTCACGGCGGAAGGCATAGAGCTTGAGCAGCGCCTCGACACAGCGCTGCTCCCGCTGGCGCACATCCTGGCGCAGCGTCTCGATGGCCTTGGCTTCAGCGGCAGGCTCTGCCTCGACGCTGCGTCGGCAGGCGGCACAGTCGAGCAGCAGCTCGGCGATCAGGCGCTTGCCGCTGTGCTGGCGGGCCTGGCGCTGGGCCTGCTGGTCGTCGATCAAGCGCTGCAGGGCGGGGCGGGATTTTTCCAGTAGCAGGGCAAGGCTTTCGTAGAGGCGGCGCTCGCCGTCCTCGGGCGGGGCCACGCTGTCGAACCGCACCAGCGCATGCAGCCCCAGGCGGGCCAGGGCCTCACGCCACTCCGGCTCGCGGTGCTGGCTGCTGGCGACGAAGTTGAGTACCGGTAGCAACGGCTTGCCGCAACTGGCGAGCACCTCCAGTTCATCACGGTACTTGGCCAGCACCGGCTCGCGTGCGTCGATCACGTAAAGACCGGCATGGCTCGCCTGCAACTGGCGCAGCACCTTGGCTTCCTGTTCGAAACGCTGGCGTGCCTCGCTGCCCTGGAGAAAACGTTCCAGGCGGGCTGGGCCGTCGAGA
Organism: Pseudomonas wayambapalatensis; assembly: GCF_049942315.1. NCBI lineage: Bacteria > Pseudomonadati > Pseudomonadota > Gammaproteobacteria > Pseudomonadales > Pseudomonadaceae > Pseudomonas > Pseudomonas wayambapalatensis. Next base: position 2,273 of record NZ_JBNFMU010000174.1, on the reverse strand, counting down.
CGTTCACCGGGACGCTCCAGGCGCTCCAGATAGTCGAGCAAGGCGATGGCGTCCTCCAGGCCGGGGGTATCGTAGAGCTCGAGCAGGGGCTCGCCCTCCACCGACAGCCGCGCGCCTTCGACATGGCGGGTAGTGCTGGGGCGATGGGAGACCTCACCGAAGCCGACATCACGGGTGAGGGTGCGCAGCAGCGAAGTCTTGCCGACGTTGGTGTGGCCGACCACGGCCAGCTTGAGCGGATCAGTCATGGCCATGCTCCAGCCAGGTCAGGGGCGAGGTGTCGGCGTGGGGCAGGCCGAGGCGATCGAGGGCTTCGTGCCAGTCGCCCAGGCGGGCGGCGTCCAGTGCCTGGCCAGGCAAGGCCTGGAGCAACCAGATGCGTGTGGCGCCTGCGTTGCGCGCGAGTTCGGCGAGCAACGCCAGGCTGCCACGATCAGGCGAGCGGCGCGGATCGCAGGCGATGGCCAGGCGCGCCGGAGGAAAGCGGCTGAGCTGCTCGAGCAGTTTGTTGCGCGATTCGCGGCTGTCGAGCACACCGGCGTTAGTCACCGTGGGCGGCAGCTTGGGCGGCCAGTTGCGCTGGTCGTCCAGCTCCAGGCCCACCAGCAGGGCGCCGCTGCTGCCGGTTTCCAGTTGGCCGGCCTCGAACTGCGGCAGGTGCTCGGGGGCGGCGTCCTGGACACCGATGCGCTCGCTGCGTGGCATCAGCGCTTCACGCAGCTGGGCATGGCCTGGCAGGCTGAGGTCCAGGGCGAGTTGCTTGCGGCCCTGGCGCCAGCGCCACAGGCACAGGATGGCCAGCAGCAGACGTGGCAGCAGGCCGTACACCAGCACCACGCCGAGCAGCCAGCTGGCCCAGGCCTGACGGGCGATGTCCAGGCTCGGCAAAGTCGCGCCGCTGGCGCGGATCATGTTTTCGTCGGGAATGCTGAAACCCAGCAGCGAGGGCAGGGCGCCGAGGGCGTTGGTCAGGGCGATGAAGGGTTCGGCGGCGAGCAGGGTGGTCTCCCAGACGAAGCCGTAACGTCGGGTCGCCAGCAGCGCCAGCAGCATGCCCAGCGCCGCGCTCATCGCCAGCAGCCACAGGCCATGCACCAGCAGGCCGAGCAGCCAGCGATTGAGGCGCTTGCGCTGCAGCAGCACCAGCAGGGCGGGGGCCAGGTGCGCGGCCTTGGCATCACGGGCGAAGCGTTCGCTGAGCCATAGCCAGAGCCGGCCCAAGGCCGCGCCCTGCTCGCCCGCGAAGAAGAAGCCCAGGGCCCAGCCGATCAGCAACACCAGGTTCAGGCCCAGCAGGCTGCCCAGCGCCCAGAACACATTCACCGGGCGTTGGCCGTCACCCAGCGCCGCGAGACCGAGGCCCGCGCCGCTGAGTACGGCGATGATCATCAGGGCCAGCAGGGCCAGGCGTGCCCCCTGCTTCCAGTGGCGCAGGGCCTGGGTCATGCCGTCGCGCTCGGCCAGCCACAGTGCGCGATGCTCGATGCGTGCCGCCAGGTCGCCGCCTTGCTGGCGCGCGCGGCGGTTGGCTTCCTGGTCTTCCAGGGGCCCGGCGTGTTCTTCGCGCAGGCGCACCGCTTCGGTGAGCCAGCGTTTGTCCAGTTCGGTCGGTGCAGTCACAAGGTCTTCCATTGCACGGGTCGAGGCCCAAGCATAACCCACGTGCCGGGTGCTATCCTCGCTGGCATGAACACATCACTCCCCCTCAGCCTGATCGCGGCGCTCGCCGAGAACCGCGTGATCGGCATCGACAACTCCATGCCCTGGCACCTGCCGGGGGACTTCAAGTACTTCAAGGCCACCACCCTGGGCAAGCCGATCATCATGGGGCGCAAGACCTGGGATTCGCTCGGGCGACCGCTGCCTGGGCGCCTGAACATCGTCGTCAGCCGCCAGCCCGGGTTGACGCTGGCAGGCGCCGAGGTATTCGCCTCGCTGGAAGCGGCAGTGGTGCGTGCCGAGCAGTGGGCGCGCGAGCAAGGGGTTGATGAGTTGATGCTGATCGGCGGGGCGCAGCTCTACGGGCAGGCGCTGGAGAAGGGGCTGGTGAGCCGGATGTACCTGACGCGGGTGGAGCTGGCGCCTGAAGGGGATGCCTGGTTCCCGGCGTTCGACGCGGCGCAGTGGGCGCTGGTATCGACCGAACGGCAGGTCGAGGAAGGCAAGCCGGTGTATCACTTCGAGGTGTGGGACAAGCGATAGGGCTTTTCCTGTGGGAGCGGGTTCGTCCGCTCCCACAGGGCAAGTGTTGCTCAGGAGTGACTCAGCTCGGC
>NZ_JBNFMU010000173.1:0-15818 GCF_049942315.1 Pseudomonas wayambapalatensis | reverse complement strand
GTCTCGCGGCACACCGCCAAAACGCTCCAGTGCCTGTGTCACTTCATCGAACAGCTGCCCAGGGTCTCGGTTGGCCGCCAACACCTCACGCAAACGCTCCACGCCAAACAATCGATCCTTTGCATCGCCGGTATCGACCACGCCATCGGAGAGCAGGAACACTCGCTCCCCCGCCGTCAGCGGCAGTATGTCGGTGCGGTCGTCGAACTGCTCGGGCGCAAGGATACCCAGCGGCAAATGCCGCGATTGCAGCACCGACAGCACCTCGCCGGCGGCCGACAAGCGATAGCCATCGGGCATGCCGCCGTTCCACACCTCGACCGTGCCACGCTCGAAGCTCAGGTTCAGCAGCAGCGCGCAACAGAACATGTCCACCGGCAGGATGCGCTTGAGCTTGGCGTTCATCTCGCGCAGCGTCTCGACCAGGCCATAGCCCTTGGCGGTCATGCCATAGAACACCTCGGCCAGGGGCATCGCCCCAACAGCCGCCGGCAGGCCGTGTCCAGTGAAATCACCCAGCAGTACATGCATGTCGCCCGAAGGTGTGAACGCAGCCAGCAGCAGGTCGCCGTTGAACAATGCGTAGGGCGACTGCAGGTAGCGGATATTGCTGCTTCTCAGGCAACCGGAATGGGCGACCTTGTCGAACACGGCTTTGGCCACGCGCTGCTCGTTGAGCAGGTGATGGTGGTGACGGGCCAGTTCGTCGCGCTGCTCCAGCACCGTGGCCTGCAGCCGGCGCAGGCGATCCATCGCGCCGATCTTGGCGGCCAGAATCACCGCGCTGTAGGGCTTGGCCATGAAATCGTCGCCGCCGGCCTCCAGGCAACGCACCAGCCCCTGCTCCTCGTTCATCGAGGTGAGGAAGATGATCGGCACCAGCGCTTCACCGGCCATGGCCTTGATCCGTCGCGCCGCCTCGAAGCCATCCATCACCGGCATCAAGGCATCGAGCAGCACCAGGTCCGGCCGCTCTTCGGCGAACAGTGCCACGGCCTGCTCGCCATTTTCGGCAGTGACCACCTCGTGCCCCTGGCGCCGCACGATCTGCGCGAGCAGCAAGCGATCCGCCGCACCGTCCTCGGCGATCAGCACCCTCAATCCCTGTTCGGCGGGCATGGTCGGCTCAGCTGACGTCGAACAGTTTTTCGAAATTGGAAATGGCGAGAATCTTGCGCACGTCCGAACTGGTATTGATCACTTTGATATCCGAGCGCTCGCCACCGGCGTGATCGCGCAACAGCAGCAGCATGCCCAGCGCGGAGCTGTCCAGATACGTCGCGTCCTTGAGATCCACCACTACCGAATTCGGGGTCGGATCCAAGCGCTCGTAGGCGTCACGAAATTCCTGATGCTTGCCAAAATCGAAACGGCCCTTGACCTTGATCGTCAACTGCTTTTCGTCCGGTGAAAAATCAGATTCGACTGCCATGCGTGCGATTCCTTCGAAGATGGCTACGACTCAGGAAGGTTTAGCAGTCGCCCAGCCAGGCCGCAAGCGCAGCGGGTTGAAGCAACGTCGAGCTAGAAATGATTCTGCCGCGGCAACCGCTGCGATAGCTCGTCGAGCAACTTCTGCTCGCGCTTGTCTTCTGCCCGACGAGCCTCGTCCAGGTATCGCTGCACCAGCTTGCGCAGGCCCTCGACCCGGGCATAGGCCTGTTGCCAGGCATCACGGGCGTTCTTGAGGTTGTTCTGGTGCCAGGTCAGGCTCTGACGCTGCTGGGTCATGGCCGTTTCCAACTGCCCCAGAAAGCGCTGGTAGTTAACCAACCAGCTGCCGCCAACGCCCTGGCTGCCGCGGTTGATCCACTGCAACTGGTAGTCCTCGCGAAAACGCTCAAGCTCGGCGAGCTTGGCCTGGGCCTGGGCCACCAATTGCTGGAAATGGCCCATGCGCTGGACGGCCTTGCGCTCGGCCTCCTCGGCCATCTCCACCACCGGCGACAGGCGCGCGGCACGACTGGGCAGGGCCATGGCCTATCAGCCGCCCGCCGGCGGGGCGAACACCGCGCCCAACTGCTCGCCGCTCTCGGCCATGCCGACACTCTCGTCCAGCCCTTGGCGCAAGAACGCCACCAGCTTGGACTGCAAGGCAATGGCCAGGTCGGTTTCCGGATCGCCACCGGCCACGTAGGCACCGACGCTGATCAGGTCGCGACTCTGCGACAAACGCGACCACAGTTGCTTGAATTTCTGCGCCTGGCGCAGATGGTCGGCATCCACCACCTGCGGCATCACCCGGCTGATCGAGGCCTCGATGTCGATCGCCGGATAATGCCCTTCCTCGGCCAGACGCCGGGACAGCACGAAGTGACCGTCCAGCACGCCACGCGCCGAGTCGGCGATCGGATCCTGCTGGTCATCACCCTCGGAAAGCACGGTATAGAACGCGGTGATCGAACCCCCGCCGGCCTCGCCATTGCCCGCGCGTTCGACCAGCTTGGGCAACTTGGCGAACACCGACGGCGGGTAGCCACGGGTGGCGGGCGGCTCGCCGATGGCCAGGGCGATTTCCCGCTGCGCCTGGGCAAAACGGGTCAGCGAATCCATCAACAGCAGGACATTCTTGCCCTTGTCGCGGAAATACTCGGCGATGCGCGTGCAATACATGGCTGCGCGCAGGCGCATCAGCGGCGCATCGTCGGCCGGTGAGGCGACCACCACCGAACGCTTGAGCCCTTCTTCGCCGAGGATGTGCTCGATGAACTCCTTCACCTCGCGGCCCCGCTCGCCGATCAGCCCGACGACGATGATGTCGGCCTTGGTGAAGCGGGTCATCATGCCCAGCAGCACCGACTTACCGACACCGGTACCGGCGAACAGGCCCAGGCGCTGGCCGCGACCGACGGTCAACAGGCCGTTGATGCTGCGGATGCCCACGTCGAGCGGCTGACTGATCGGATCGCGGTTGAGCGGGTTGATCACCGGACCATCCAGCGGCACCCAGTCCTCGGCCTTCATCCCGCCCTTGCCATCGAGGGCACGGCCAGCGCCATCGAGCACCCGCCCAAGCATGCTCATGCCCATCGGCAGGCGGCCGCTGTCATCCAGCGGCACCACCCGCGCCCCCGGGGCGATACCGGCGATACTGCCGACCGGCATGAGGAAGACCTTGCTGCCGGCAAAGCCCATCACCTCGGCCTCGACCTGCACCGGGTGGTAGCTGTCGTCGTTGATCACCATGCAGCGGCTGCCTACCGCCCCGCGCAAGCCTTCGGCTTCGAGGGTAAGGCCGACCATACGCAGCAGGCGCCCCTCGACCACCGGCTGCTCGGGCAGGCTCACCGCCTCGGCATAACCACTCAAGCGCTTGGCGAAACTGGTGCGATCAAGGCGCATCGGGCGCATCCAGCTCAATGGACAGATCCGGTGCCGCCGGATGCAGGGATTGATCGTGGGACTGCTCGAACAGTTGCGCCACGGCCTTCTCCATGCGGGTTTCCATGGTGGCATCGATGCGGCTGTGGGCCGTCTCGATGCGGCAACCACCCGGCAGCAAGGACTCGTCTTCGAGCAGCTTCCAGCTCTCCTCGTGACGCTCGCGCAAGGCCTTGGCCAGCTCGAAGTCCTGGGGATTGAGGTGGATGCGAATATTGTCGGCGCCCATTGGCAGCAACTTGAGGGCCTCACGCAGCACATGGGTGATCTGCCCGGAGTCGCTACGCAGCTCGCGGCCGATCACCTGACGGGCGACATGGACGACCAGGTGCACGAGGGACTTCTCGATCTGGGTGTCCTGCTCGGCAATGGGCTCGAGCAAGTTCGCCATCAGTTGCTCCAGGCCTGCCAGCTTGGCCGTCAGTGCCTCCTCGGCTTCCTGGCGCACCTTGAGCTGCGTGCTGTGGAAACCCTCGCGCTCGCCAGTGACGAAGCCTTCGTTGTAGGCCTCCTGACGGATCGCCTCGAGCTCTTCGAGGGTCAACGGCTGGACTTCCTCCAGCGGCACTTCCTCGACTTCCTCGACCACCTCGGGTTCAGGCTCAGGCTCGAACTCGGGCTCCGGATCGAAGCTGGGCAGTGCCCACACATCGACACCCTCGAGGTCGCGGGCGCGGATCAGGTCGCTGGGATGTTCTTTGGTGGACATGCTGTCATGTTCTCGAAACCATGTTCGGCCAACGCGATCCCCGTGGGAGCGGGCTTGCCCGCGAATGCGTCAGCAGGGGCAACGCGTTGCCTGGCCTGGCGCCGTCGCGGGCAAGCCCGCGCCCACAGGGTCAGCGCCAGTCAGCACGGTGCGCGAAATCGCTTAGATCATTTCCTCGGCACCCTTGCCACCGAGCACGATCTCGCCGGCCTCGGCCATGCGTCGAGCGATGGTGAGGATTTCCTTCTGCGCCGCCTCCACATCGCTGACCCGCACCGGCCCCTTGGCCTCCAGGTCGTCGCGCAGCAGTTCCGAAGCACGCTTGGACATGTTCTTGAAGATCTTGTCCTTGACCTTCTCGTCCGCGCCCTTGAGCGACACCACCAGCACGTCCGAGGACACCTCGCGCAGCAGCGCCTGGATACCACGGTCGTCGACGTCGGCCAGGTTGTTGAAGACGAACATCAGGTCTTCGATCTGCTCCGACAGGTCGCTGTCGATATCGCGGATCGCATCCATCAGCTGGCCTTCCACGGAACTGTCGAGGAAGTTCATGATGTCGGCAGCGCGCTTGATGCCACCCAGGGTGGTGCGCGCGGCATTGGAGTTGCCCGAGAACTGTTTCTCGAGGATCTGGTTCAGTTCCTTGAGTGCCGCCGGTTGCACGGTGTTCAACGACGAAACGCGCAGGACGATGTCCAGGCGCACCTTGTGGTCAAAATTGCTCAACACTTCACCGGCCTGGTCGGGATCGAGGTAGGCGACCACGATGGCCTGGATCTGCGGGTGCTCATAGCGGATGACATCGGCCACGGCACGCGGCTCCATCCACTTCAGGCTGTCCAGGCCGCTGGTGTTGCCACCGAGCAGGATGCGGTCGATCAGGCCGTTGGCCTTGTCCTCGCCGAGCGCCTGGTTGAGCATCTTGCGGATATAGCCGTCGGAGCCGACGCCCAGGCTGGTCTGGTCGCCGACGATCTCGACGAACTCGCTCATGACCTGCTCGACCTGCTCGCGGTGCACATTGCCCATCTGCGCCATGGCGACGCCGACCCGCTGCACTTCCTTGGGCCCCATGTGGCGCAGGACCTGGGCTGCATCGGTCTCGCCCAGGGACAGCAGGAGAATCGCCGCCTTGTCGACGCGGCTCAGCTTGGCGGTAACGGCTCGGTTGTCACTCATCGGCGTTGATCCACTCTTTCACGACCTGGGCGACACGGCCCGGGTCTTCGGCCACCAGGCCCTTGATTGCGTTCAGTTGCGCCTCGTAGCCTTCGCTCGGGCTTGGCAACAGGATACTGCTCGGGCCGCCGAGGCTGACGCGGTCGTTGCCGAGCTCGCCGTCCAGGCCGATCATGCCGCCCAGTTCCATGTCGCTGTCGGTGGCCGCACTCTTGCCGCCACCGGTGATGTTGTTGAGCACAGGGCGCAGCACGCCGAACACCAGCACCAGGATGAACACCACGCCCAGCACTTGCTTGATGATGTCCCAGAACCACGGCTGCGAGTAGAACGGAATGTCGGCGAGCACTTCACCGCGGTCGGCGGAGAACGGCACGTTCATCACGGTCACGCTGTCGCCACGGCTGGCGTCGAAGCCGACCGCATCCTGCACCAGGCGAGTGAAGCGCGACAGGTCCTCGGCGCCCCAGGGCGCGCGAGTGGTCTCGCCATTGGCATCGACCTTGACCTGGTCGTCCACCACCACGGCCACCGACAGGCGGGTCAGGCGACCTTGCTGCTGGCGGGTATGGCTGATGGAGCGGTCCAGCTCGAAGTTCTTGGTGCTCTGCTGACGCTTGTCGGACGGATATGGCGCGAGCATCGGCTGGCCGGTGGCCGGGTCCATGATCTGCTGGCCGTTGGCATCGACCAGCGGCTGGCCCGGGGCAATGGCGCCGGCTGGCGCACCACCGCCAGCGGCGTTTTCCGGGGCGGCGGCACCCGCCGGCGGCTGGTTGCTCAGCGCACCGGGCACACCCTGCGGGCCCTGGCTGCTGGCACGCTGCTCATTCACCGACTGCTCGCTGCGCAGGGCAGGTTGATCGGGGTTGAACTGTTCAGAGGTGGACTCGACTGCGTTGAAGTCGACATCGGCGGACACCTCGGCCTTGTAGCGGTCGTTGCCCAGCACAGGCTGCAGGATATTGTGCACACGCTGGGTGAGCAGGCCTTCCATACGCCGGGTGTAATCGAACTGCTTGCCGGCCACGGTCAGCGAGGTGTCTTGCAACTGGTCGGAGAGCAGGTTGCCCTTCTGGTCGACCACGGTGACTTGCGACTTGTCCAGCTCCGGCACGCTGGTGGCAACCAGGTTGACGATCGCCATCACCTGACCGGCTTCCAGGTTGCGCCCCGGGAACATCTCGACCAGTACCGAAGCGCTCGGGCGGCGCTCGTCACGCACGAATACCGAGCTTTTCGGAATGGCCAGGTGCACCCGTGCAGCCTTGATGTTGTTCAGGCTGGAGATGGTCCGCGCCAATTCGCCTTCCAGGCCGCGACGGTAACGGGTCGCCTCCATGAACTGGCTGGTGCCCAGGCCCTGGTCCTTGTCGAGGATCTCGAACCCGATGTTGCCGTCGCTCGGCGCCACGCCGGCGGCGGCCAGTTTCATGCGGGCACGGGAGAGGTCATCGGCCTTGACCAGCAGTGCACCGGAATTCGGCTCGACGGTGTAGGGAATATCAGCGGCGGCCAGGGTTTCCATGACCTGCTTGGTGTCCATGCCGGCCAGGCTGCCATACAGCGGACGGTAATCCGGCTGCTGCGACCAGAGCACCACGGCAAAGCCGATAGCCACGCTGGCGGCCAGCCCGACCAGCAGGCCGACCTGACGCAGCATGGGCATCTGCGAGATGTTTTCCAGGAACGCCATGCCGAACAGCGGCGGCTTGGCCACGGGCGGGCCACTCTTGGCGGGGGCGTTATCGACGACTGCTTCGGCCATGACTCAATACGTCCTCAAACCGGCATCTGCATGATGTCCTGGTACGCCTGGACCAGCTTGTTGCGCACCTGGGTCAGGGCCTGGAACGACACACTGGCCTTCTGCGAGGCGATCATCACGTCGGTGAGGTCGACGCCGCTCTTGCCGATCTCGAAGGCGTTGGCCAACTGGCTGGATGCCTGCTGGGTATCGCTGACCTTGTTGATGGCCTGGCCGAGCATGTCGGCGAAGCTGCTCTGGCCCGGGGCAAGCTCAGGCGCAGCGGCGAGCTTGGGCAGCGACATGGCATCGGCCTGCATCGCGCGCATGTCCAACATCAGACGATTGAATTCAACACCTTGGCTCATGACCTTCTCTCTCCGGCGGCCGCATTTTTTTGACACTGATGCAGCGGGTAAAACGGTTAAAGCAACAAAGGTGCCAGCCTTCGCAAAGTCACTCCGCAGAGGCGCTCACCCGTACAGGCTGGCCTCGACATCCATCCCCGCATCGCGCATCTGCGCCAGCTTGTAGCGCAGCGTGCGCGGGCTGATGCCCAGACGCTCGGCGGCCTCCTTGCGACGCCCACGTTCGGCGCGCAAGGTATCGATGATCATCTGGAACTCATGACGACGCATATCGTCGCCCAGGCCACTGGACTCCGAGGACGATTCGAGCGATGATGGCTCAGTGATATCATCACTCACTGGCGACAAGGGAATGGCGCCCGCCAGACAGAAATCCGCCGCCTCGATCACCCCACCTTGCTGCAGGATCAGCGCTCGCTGCAGCGCGTTGTCCAGCTCGCGCACGTTGCCAGGCCATGCGTGCGCTTGCAGGCATGCCCGCGCCTCGGCCGACAGACGAACCGGCGCATGCTTCATCTTGCCGACATGCTTGGCCAGCAGGCGCTCGGCCAGCGGCAGGATATCGGCGCTGCGCTCGCGCAGCGGGCGCCAGGCCAGCGGGAAGACCGAAAGACGGTAGTACAGGTCTTCGCGGAAGCGCCCCGCCGCCACCTCGCCCGCCAGGTCACGGTTGGTGGTGGCCAGCACGCGGATGTCCAGGGTGATCGGCTTGCGCCCGCCGACCCGCTCGACCTCCCGCTCCTGCAGCACGCGCAACAGCTTGGCCTGCAGGCCAAGTGGCATTTCGGAAATTTCGTCGAGCAACAGGGTGCCGCCTTCGGCCTGCTCGAACTTGCCCGCTTGGGCCGCGATAGCACCGGTGAACGCGCCTTTTTCGTGACCGAACAGTGTGGCTTCGAGCATGTTGTCCGGAATCGCCGCACAGTTGATCGCCACGAACGGCTGCGCTGCACGCCCCGACTGCTGGTGAATGTAGCGCGCCAGCACTTCCTTGCCGGTACCCGACTCGCCCGAGATCAGCACCGTGGAGTCACTGCGGGCAACACGGGCGGCCAGTTCGAGCAACTGCCTGCTGGCCGGCTCGCTAGCCACCGGCCCTTCTTCCTCGGCATCCAGGCGACCCGCCGCATGCCGCTCGACCAGGCTCAGCAGTGCCTTGGGCTCGAACGGCTTGACCAGATAGTCGGCAGCCCCTTGGCGCATCGCCTCCACGGCACGCTCGACCGCAGCATGAGCGGTCATCAGTAGCACCGGAAGTTGTGGATGATGGCGACGCAACCTGGCCAGCAACTGATGGCCGTCCATGCCCGGCATGTTCACATCGCTGACCACCAGGCCGTAGGCGTCCTCGGCCACGGCATCCAGCGCTTCCTCGGCGCTGCCCACGGCGCGGTAGTCGAAGCCGCCGATCTCCAGGGTATCGCCCAGCGCCTGACGCAGGACACGGTCATCCTCGACCAGCAACACCTTGACCATCACAACACCTCCGTCGATTGCCCGCCGATCAGCGGCAGCACCACCCGCACGCAGGTGCCGCGGCCGACCTTCGAACGCAACTCCAGGCTACCCTGATGCGCCTTGACCACCGCCTTGACCACCGCCAAGCCCAGACCGGTGCCGGTGGCCTTGGTGGTCAGGAACGGCTCGCCCAGACGCGCCAGCAGTTGCGCGTCGATTCCGCTGCCTGCATCACTGACGCACAGGTGCAGGCTCAGCCCGCGCCGGAACAGGTGAACCTTCAGGCGCGCAGGCTCAGGGCTTGCCTGCAGCGCGTTTTCGATCAGGTTGAGCAAGGCACCGACCAGGGTGTCGCGATTGCACAGCAACTCGCCCAGGTGTGTGTCGCACTGCCAGCGCACCGCATGCCCCTGCACATGCGACTGCGCGGCCTGCTGCAGCGCCTGGAACAGCGCCTTGGGGGTCAACCGATCACTCAGCGGCAGCTCGCCGCGGGCAAACACCAGCATGTCGCGCACCTGATGCTCGAGCTCGTGCAAGCGCTCCTTGAGGCTGCCGGCAAAGCGCTGCCGGGTTGCCAGCGCCAGCTCCCCCTCATCGTCTGCCAGGTGGCTGGCATAGAGCAGCGCCGCCGACAGCGGCGTACGAATCTGGTGGGCCAGCGACGCGACCATGCGCCCCAACGACGACAGACGCTCGTGACGCGCCAGTTGCCCCTGCAGGCGACGGGTTTCAGTCAGGTCGTTGAGCAACACCAACTGGCCGGGCTCGGCATCCAGCGAACGGGTGGCAATGGACAGGCGTCGACCGTCACGCAGCGACACCTCATGGCCGTCATCTTCTCGCGGCGCGAAGCTGCGGGCGATGACCTGGCGCCACAGCTCACCGACCAACGGCGCACCGAGCAACTCACAGGCGGCAGGGTTGGCTTCGCGCACATGGCCCTGGCCATCGATGACGATCACCCCGCCAGGCAGCAAATCCAGCAAATGCTGCAAACGGTTGGCCAGACGTTCCTTTTCACCCAGCTCGGCCATACGCTGCGCGCTGACCACTTCCAACTCGCCCTTGAGCTCGCTGACGCGCGCCTCGAGCATGTTGTACGACTCGCTGAGCTGGGAGGAAACCTGGTTGAACAGGGCGAACGCCTGCTCGAGCCCTTGTCGACTTTCCTGTTCGACCGGGGTGCGTCCCTGCTGCTCAGGGGCTCGGGAGATATGGGCGGCCTGGGGCATCGTGCTCTCTCGCATGGCTGACCGTCATAAAAACGGTACTTTGCCTGCGGTGTAGCAATAGCCGTGCCGGGGATGGGGTTTCTGAACGAACGCCGACCCCTTGCAGGCGCGACACGAGGTTGCACCTGCAAGGGGCCGGGCCTTCAGTCTTCGGCCTGGTCTTCGCCGCCCTGGCGGCTCATGCCGTACTTGCGCATCTTCTCCACAAGCGTGGTTCGACGGATGCGCAGGCGTTCGGCGGCACGAGCAACGATACCGTTGGCATCGTCCAGGGCTTGCTGGATCAGCCCCTGCTCAAGGCTGCCGAGGTAGTCCTTCAGGTCCAGGCCTTCCGGCGGCAGCATGGCGTGGCTGGAGAAGTTCGGCGCATGACCGTTGATCGCCACGCGCTCTTCGAGATCGCTGCGCAGACTGTCGACCAACTGCTCGTCTTCGTCATCGACGTAGCGGAATTTCTTCGGCAGCTCGGCAACACCGATCACCCCGTACGGGTGCATGATCGCCATGCGCTCGACCAGGTTGGCCAGCTCACGGACGTTGCCCGGCCAGCCATGCCGGCACAGCGACATGATCGAGGCCGAGTTGAAACGGATAGAGCCGCGCTTCTCGTGCTCCATGCGCGAGATCAGCTCGTTCATCAGCAGCGGGATGTCCTCGACACGCTCGCGCAGCGGTGCCATTTCGATAGGGAAGACGTTCAGGCGATAGTACAGGTCTTCGCGGAAGGTCCCCTCCTCGATCATGCTCTCGAGGTTCTTGTGGGTCGCCGCGATAATGCGCACATCGATGCTCTGGGTCTTGTTGCTGCCAACCCGCTCGAAAGTGCGCTCCTGCAGTACCCGCAACAGCTTGACCTGCATCGGCAACGGCATGTCGCCGATCTCGTCGAGGAACAGGGTGCCGCCGTTGGCCAGCTCGAAACGCCCCGCACGGCTGGTGATCGCCCCGGTGAAGGCGCCCTTCTCATGCCCGAACAGCTCGCTTTCGAGCAACTCGGCCGGAATCGCCCCGCAATTGACCGGCACGAACGGCGCTTCACGGCGCTTGGAGTGGTAGTGCAGGTTGCGCGCCACCACCTCCTTGCCCGTGCCGGACTCACCGAGGATCAGCACACTGGCATCGGTGTCGGCCACCTGCTGCATCATCTGCCGCACATGCTGGATCGCACGACTGGTTCCAACCAGGCTGCGGAACAGGTTGGGTTCGCGCTGACGACCGCGCTCGCGGGCCTGGTCGTACATTTCACGATAGACCTGGGCGCGGTGCAGCGAGTCGAGCAACTGGCTGTAGCTCGGCGGCATCTCCAGGTTGGACAGCACGCGCCGGCGCAAGTCTTCAGGGAACTCGGCGGAAGAAATTTCGCCCAGAAGCAGAACCGGAAGGAACTCATCCCACGCAGCCACTGTCTTAAGCAGGCCCAGGACACTTGCCGGAGCATTTACCGCCCCGATCAGCACACACAGTACTTCCCTGCTCGAAGACAACGCCTCTACCGACTGCTGCCAGTCCGCACTGGAGCAGGAAAGGTTCTCTTCGCCGAGAAAATTCAGGACCACCGCCAGATCGCGGCGGCGTTCGCTGTCGTCATCGATCAGGAGGATCTTGGTTTCACGCCACATTCAATACTAACTTCCCTAGTCATATCGGCGCCCGAGGGCGTGCTCGACATCATTCCGACTGAATGGTCAGTGTTCGGACGTCTGAAATTTCGAAAACAGCCACTAGTTAAGTCAAAAAACAGCACACAGTCAAATTTATGGCGCGCAGCTTCTTGCATTGCCCAGCGATCAGCTGAACAGATGGTATACCTTTGTCGCGTTTTTTGCCTGACGGATCTGCGCCATCTCGTCGACTATTGATTGACGTTCACCACTTGCAACTTCAATCAATTGGCGATAGACCGTCAGCAATTCATCCAGGCTGCTCCTGACCTGCGCATCGTTTTCCCGCGCTTCGGCCAGGATATCCTCGACGCACACGCGACATGCCAGGTCGAGCTTGCCCACCGCATCCCAGTCGCGCTCAGCGAACGCTGCCAGCAAGGCATCGCGGGTCTCTTCGATACGTGCAATCACTTCGCTCATGTGCGCCTCCTGGAATTACTCTGCCGGCACTTGTTCGCCGATGGCGTCCCAGCCTTCCTTGACCGTGATCAGCAGGCGCGCCACTTCGTCGATGATCGCCGGGTCGCTGTGGACGTTGGCTTCGATCAGGCGACGGCTCATGTACTGGTACAGGTTGTCGAGGTCGGTCAGGCTGTCGGCGTGATTCTCCAGATCCAGCCCTTCGCGCAGGCCACCAATGATGTCGATGGCCTTGCCGATCAGAATGCCCTTCTGGGCGATGTCCTTGCGCGCGATGGCGCCCTTGGCCTGGGCCATCCGGTCAAGACCGCCCTGCATCAGCATCTGCACCAGACGGTGCGGACTGGCTTCGGAAGTCTGTGCAGCACCGTTGACTTTCTGGTACTGCCGAAGGGCCAACATCGGGTTCATGGAACTACCTCATTGCAGCGAAAAGGTTGCGTATACCTGCTTTATCGCCAGCTCGTCAAAAAACTTTAGCCATGAAACACAAAGCCCGGGACACCTGCAAGGTGTCACCGGGCTTTTGTCGCCGCTTAGCGATTAGCCTTTCTTGGCCTGGGCATTCATCGCATCGAAGATCGAGACGATCTGCTCGCCCTGCTTCTTCATCAGGCCCAGGGCGGTGTCGAGCGCTGCGTACTTCTTGGTCAGCGAGGTGGTCAGCAGCTCGGTACGGCGGTCCAGCGCAGCCTGCTGGTCCTGCAGGTTCTTGGTCACCTTGTCGAGCGCCGTCTTGCGCGAATCCAGCGAACCGCCGGTCTTGACGTAGGGATCGAGGGCCTTGGTCATCCGGTCGAAAACGCCACCGTCGGCAGTGAACAGCCCCTGAATCTCCGAGCCAAGCTTCTTGTCGTTCAGTGCAGCGGTGAACTTGGTGCTGTTGAACTCAAGCGTGCCGTCTTTCTGGGTGTTGATACCCAGCTGGCTGAGGGTATTGAGCTGGGTGCCCGAACCGGCTTCGGCGATCACCTTGCCGATGTCGCTCAGCAACGAGCGCGTGGTCGGATCGTTGGTCAACGGGCCCAGGCTGGTCACGTTACCGGAAGAGTCCTTGGTCGGTGTCGTTAGGGCGGTAACAGCCTTGCGCAGGGTGTTGTAAGCATCGACAAACGACTGAACCGATTTCTTCAGGCCATCGTTATCGAGCGTCACACTCACCTTGACCCCGGTCGTGGCAGTGGGCGAAGTGGTGCCGGTAAGCTCGAGGCTCAGGCCACTGACCGCGTTGTCGACGGCGTTCTTGGAGCTGGTCAGTTTCAAACCGTCGACGGAGAACTCGGCATCCTGTGCCAGGGCGTCGATAAAGCCGCCCCCCGTACCCACCATCTTCTGCGTGCCATCGATGGTGAGCTCAGGGATACCGCCGACGGAAATGTCACTGCCCTTGCCGGTCGTGGTAGAGCCGAACACCAGCCGCGAACCGCCCGCCTCGTTGACAACGTTGGCGGTGATGCCTTCCTTGCCCAGCTCCTTGTTGATCTGGTCGCGCACGCTTTGCAGCGTGGAACCGGCAGCAACATTGACCTTGTAGGTCTTGCCGTTCTGGCTGATGGTCAGCTCACCTTCGCTAATCGCCGAGCTTCCCCCCCCGGCGAACTGCTGGCTGGCGACCTTGGAACCAGTGGCCAGTTGGCTGACCCGGATATCGTAGGTACCGGCAACTGCACTGTTGGTGGTCTTGACCTTGACCACGCTTTCGTTGGCGGAAGTACCGGCAAAGGCGTTGAAGGAAGGCGCATCCTTGTCGTTGAGCTTCTTCATGGCGTCCTGGAACGCCGTCAGGGCGCTGCGCAGGGAGCCGATGCCCGAGAGGATCGCCGAGTTATTGCTCGACTGCCGAGCAATCTGGTTAGACTTGGCCGAAGTATCGGACTTCACCAATGCATCGACGATCTTGCTGATCTCGAGGCCGTAGCCCACGCCTGTGCTAGGAGTAATTGTCGCCATGTCCTGCCCCTCTCTTCAACGCGCCGGCCCTGCTCCTGCAAGGCCGGCATGATTCGTGTCGCGTAGTGCTCGCCGCCGGTCAGACCTTGGCGTTGAACAGTACACTTTTGACATCGCGCAGGCTTTCGGCGATCCGCAGGGCCTCCTCGGAGGGAATCTGACGGATCAGCTCGCCGGTTTCGCTGGCGATGACCTTGACGACAATCTTGCCGGATTCTTCATCCGTGGAAAACTCAAGATTACGTCGGGTTTCTTTCAGGAATTGCTCGATCTGCGACACGGCGTTCTTGACGTTGTCGGTGTCGTGCACCTTGACTGCGCCCTGCTTGTCGCCCTCAGCGGATGTTTCCAACGGCCGCGAGACCGGCTTGTCGGTAACCTGCTCGGCCGAGCGTGCGGCCGGATAAGACAGGTTCAGCTTGACGCTCATGTCCATGTCCACCACCTCGTAATGAAAAGGCGGGGGAGCGCCGCAAGTGCACTCCCCCGCCAGCAGCTATCAGGCAGATTAGCCCAGCAGCTTCAGAACTGCCGACGGCAGCTGGTTGGCCTGAGCCAGAACCGAGGTCGAAGCTTGCTGCAGGGTCTGCTGCTTGGTCAGCTGGGCAGTTTCGGCAGCGAAGTCGGTGTCCTGTACACGGCCACGAGCAGCTTCGGCGTTCTCGTTGATGTTCTGCAGGTTGTTGATGGTGCTGGTCAGACGGTTCTGGGCGGCACCCAGGTCAGCACGGTTGGTGTTGATTGCCTGCAGGGCCTCGTCGATGGCGCTGATGGCGGCGGTGAAGGTGGCTTCGGCGGCGGTGCTGTTGGCACCGGTGATGCTCTTGCCAGCCAGGGCGGTCAGCGCAGCGCCAGTACCGGTGGTTTTCATCGCGGCACTGAGAGTCACGGTGATCTGGTTGGCGGTGCCGGTGTTGGAGCCGACCTGGAAGGTCATGACGCCAGCGGTACCGTCCAGCAGGTTCTTGCCGTTCAGCTGGGTGGAGTCGGCGATACGGTCGATTTCCGACAGCATCGACTGGAACTCTTTGTTCAGAGCGTCACGGTCTTGCTGGCTGTTGGAGTCGTTTCGGGACTGGACGGCCAGTTCACGCATACGCTGCAGGATGTTGGTCTGCTCTTGCATCGCGCCTTCAGCGGTCTGGGCGATGGAGATACCGTCGTTGGCGTTCTTGATAGCCATGGTCTGACCGCGGATCTGCGAGGTCATGCGGGTAGCGATCTGCAGGCCGGCGGCGTCGTCTTTGGCGCTGTTGATTTTCAGGCCGGACGACAGACGGGTCATCGAGGTGCTCAGAGCGTCGGAAGCACGGCTCAGGTTTTTCTGAACGCCCAGAGAGGTGGTGTTGGTGTTAACGGTCAAAGCCATGACGAATTCCTCGTTGGATTGGGTACTGCGGCTTCCGGCCCTGGCGTTTGCCGGGTGTGTGGCCTAGAGAACCTTCGTAATGGTTATCGTCGTCGTGGCGGTTTGCTTTAGGGGGTTTTGCGAATTTTTTTAGTGGCACGCTGCCACCCCAATGAAATCAAGGGTTTGACGTCAGAAATACAGCGTCCGGCGGCGTGCGCAGAACGGCTGATAGACAGCAGAAATGCAAAAGCGCCGAACGGTCACCCGTTCGGCGCTTTTTCAGATACCGCGACAACACCCAACCAACGCGTTCGATAATCGCCAAGCACCACAACAAGCCAACACCAAAAACA